>JAGPKJ010000071.1 GCA_018053995.1 Lachnospiraceae bacterium
GATCTACAGCATCTACATCATCAGCAGCGCCTGCAGCAGATGCAGCTTCTTCGACGGCAGCAGTAGAAGAAGCTGCAACAGGATCATCCGCAGCAGCAAGTGACGGCAAAGTATATAGGATAGCTACAGATACAACATTTGCACCATTCGAATTTGAAGATGATAATGGAAAGATGGTCGGCATCGATCTTGATCTGCTTGATGCGATCGCTAAAGATCAGGGATTCCAGTATAAGGTCGATTATGTAGGATTTTCAGCAGCAGTAACAGCTCTTGAGTCAGGTGAGGCTGATGGTGTTATCGCAGGAATGTCGATAACCGATGAACGTAAGCAGAAGTATGATTTCTCAGAAGCATATTATAATTCAGGTGTCGGGATGGCTGTTCTCAAGGATTCAGATATTGCTTCATATGATGATCTGAAGGGAAAGACAGTAGCAGCAAAGATTGGTACTACAAACTGTGATTTTGCTGAATCTATCGCTGATAAATATGGATTTACAGTAACACAGTTTGAGGATTCATCAACCATGTATCAGGATGTACTTGCAGGGACATCAGCTGCATGCTTCGATGATTATCCTGTACTCGGATATGAGATTCAGAGAGGTGTTGGGTTTAAGCTTCCGCTTCCGATGGAAGAGGGTGCGGACTTCGGTTTTGCTACAATGAAGGGGACAAATCCTGAACTTGTAAAGATGTTTAATGCAGGACTTGAGGATTTGAAGAAAGATGGTACATATGATAAGATAATCTCAACTTATATAAGCAAATGATACGGGACACGAAATTACTGTTCTGACTTTTATGGAGCAATGTCACGGGGACATTGCTCCTATTTTATGATAGGAGAATCCTATGAATTTCTTTAGCACACTGGTAGATAACCTTCCAACATTTGGACCGGCACTTCTGATGACATTGAAACTTGCAGCGGTATCGCTTGTATGTGCCTCTGTTCTCGGCGTCATTACAGGTCTGTTCTCGGTCTCACCGTCTAAGATATTGCAGACGATAGCAACGATCTATATCGATCTTATCAGGGGGACACCGCTTCTTGTTCAGACGTTCATAGTGTATTATGGCTTCGCACAGGCACTGCGCCCGACTGGATTTCAGTGGTCAAATATAGGCGGCCCGTTTACGGCTGGTGTTGTAGCGCTTTCCTTGAATGCCGGAGCGTATATGGCAGAGATAGTCAGAGGCGGTATAGAAGCTGTTGATGTAGGACAGGTCGAGGCAGCCAGAAGCCTTGGACTTACATATGGACAGACGATGAGGAAAGTGATTCTTCCGCAGGCTATCCGCACAATGCTTCCGTCGATAATAAATCAGTTTATTATCTCTCTTAAGGATACGTCGCTCATATCAATCATCGGTATAAGAGAACTGACGCAGAACGGCAAGATCATTGCAGCAAATTCTGCATCAATGGTAATGACGATATGGCTGATGGTAGCATTATTCTATCTGGTGATATGCGAGATCCTTGCAAAGATCGCCAAAGCGGTTGAAGGGAGGATCAGTTATGCAAAGAGATGAGAAGATAGTCGTTAAGGATCTTCATAAATGCTTTGGAGATCTTGAGGTTCTTAAAGGAATGGACGCAGTTGTTCATGATGGCGAAGTAGTGTGCCTTATAGGTCCGTCAGGATCTGGAAAGAGCACATTTCTGCGCTGCCTTAACGGGCTTGAAAAGAAAAATTCCGGAAGCATAATCGTAAACGGACAGGATATAGATGATAAAAAGATGGACATAAATCATTATCGGCAGAATATAGGAATGGTGTTCCAGCATTTCAATCTGTTTGATAATATGACGATAAAGAAGAATATCACTATGGCACCTGTAATGCTTAAGAAGATGACTAAGGCAGAAGCAGATAAAAAGGCAATGGAACTGCTTGAAAGAGTAGGACTTAAAGAGAAAGCGGACGCATATCCAAACCAGCTTTCAGGAGGTCAGAAGCAGCGCTGCGCCATTGCAAGATCACTTGCTATGAACCCGGATATCCTTTTATTTGACGAACCAACTTCAGCACTTGATCCAGAGATGGTCGGAGAGGTTCTTGAAGTAATGAAGGAACTTGCAAAAGAAGGTATGACAATGGTCGTTGTCACACATGAGATGGGGTTTGCAAGAGAAGTGGCTGATAATGTCATATTTATGGATGACGGTCTGATAGTTGAGACCGGTACACCTGATGAGATATTCACGCATACAAAGACACAGCGCGCAAAGGAATTCCTGAACAAGGTTCTGTAAGGAGATCCTGGAGGTAAATTATATGAATGATAAAAAACAAGAGAATAATCCGCTTGTTATTACGATCTGTAGAGAATTTGGGGCAGAAGGTCACGAGATAGGCAAAGTATTATCCGAAAAGACAGGAATCCCTCTGTACGATAAGGATCTGCTTGAGGCAGCAGCAAAAGAGATCGATGCGTCGATCGATCAGGCGGCAAAGATAGACGAAAAACCATCAAAGGGAATCATAAGTTCGTATCTTCTTGTTCATAACGAGATTCCTAATGACAAACTGTTTCATGCGGAAAGCAACCGTATACGCCTGCTGGCGCAGGAAAAGTCCTGCATTATAGTCGGAAGACTCGGCGATTATATCCTTAGGGACAGAGAAAATACACTCAATGTGCTTGTATACGCACCTTTTTCATTTCGTGAGGCTTTGATCCAGAAGAAGAGAAATATATCAAAGGCTGAAGCTACAAAGCTTGTGAGAAGGATGGACAGCACAAGAAATTCATATTATGACTTTTACACAGATGGGAAATGGAATCATCAGACAGGAAAAGACCTTATGATCGATAGAAGTGCTTTCGGTATCGCCGGATGTGCAGAGATGATCATGACAGCTATAGAGCTGAAAACGATATGACTACATTTGTGAAGGATTATAGCTGGAAATGATATGACTACATATATGATAGATTATAGCTGGAAATCCGGATCGTAATGTCATATCATGTTTTTTGTAAAATGATATGGCGCAAAACGCCGGAAGGGGAAAAGAGGTAATATTCATGAAGAAATATATTGCGGAATTATTTGGAACATTTGTACTGACACTGTTTGGCTGCGGCTCAGCAGCACTGTCAGGAGGCATTGACGGAAAGCTTGGTATACTTGGCATAGCATTTGCATTTGGTCTTTCGATCGTATCAATGGCTTATGTGATCGGTGATGTTTCCGGGTGTCATATCAATCCGGCAGTATCACTTGGAGTGTTTCTTAATGGCGGAATGAGCTTTAAGGATTTTGTTGGATATGTTATCGCTCAGTTTATAGGCCGTATCGCAGGTGCTGGTGTGCTTTTTGGAATTGAAAAGAGCTGTGGACTTGATAAGGCAGCAACGGGACTTGGACAGAATGGGTTCGGAGATGCGTCATACCTCCACATCAGCATGGGAGGGGCTTTCCTTGTTGAAGTGATACTTACAATGGTATTCGTCTTCACGATTCTCGGAGTTACTGCAAAAGTTAAGAATCAGGCTATTGCCGGTCTTGTCATCGGTCTTACACTTACGTTTGTACATATTCTCGGAATACCGCTTACAGGTACAAGCGTAAATCCTGCAAGAAGTTTTGGCCCCGCGATCTTCATGGGTGGAACTGCACTTTCACAGGTATGGCTGTTCATCGTTGCTCCGCTTGTTGGCGCTGCACTTGCAGCTTATCTATATAAAGCTGTTGCCAAAACAGACAAGGAATAATGATTTTATAGTTCATATATCTGAAATTTGTATAATCATAGTATAGAGTGATATACAGTATAAAGAGATCTACAGCATAAAGAGTAGAAAAATAGCAGGACCTCTGAAATGGCACAGTGTGTTATTTCGAGATCCTGCTGTTAAGTTGAGGATTTCGATGTGGGTGTTAAAAGTACTAGCTGTGTTGTGATGCTATGAATTTCCTATATCAGGCGATATGAAAAAACTATAGAGAAAGTTAGAAAATGACTTGACGTGTCCGGAAAGTGGCAGTATACTGCAATTCATAGTAATCATACCAAAAAGGTATACAATCACGAAACCGCATTTTGACGCGTTAAGGCGTATGTGATATATTGATGCAAGTGTCATGATCAGGTACTTGTCATACGACAGAAGAGGAATAATTATGAGTTTAGATGAGCATAATAAAATAGATGATAAAAACCAGGCTGATGTGAATGCAAACGAAAAAAATACGATAATTCGAGTCGAGAATGTAAGCAAGACCTTTGCCGGTAAAGATGGTAATGTCGAAGCACTTAATGGTATAAATCTTGATATAGTCAAGGGTGAGATATTTGGAATCATCGGTATGAGCGGTGCGGGAAAGTCAACACTTGTCAGATGTCTTAATTATCTGGAAAGACCTACTTCCGGGAAAGTATTTATTGATTCAAAAGATCTAAGTTCACTTTCGGGAAAAGAGCTGCGCGCAGAGCGGACAAAGATCGCTATGATCTTCCAGCATTTTAACCTTTTGATGCAGCGTACGGTTCTTGATAATGTATGCTTTCCGCTTGAGATAGTTGGTCTCAAGAAATCGAAAGCGAGAGAGCGGGCGAAAGAACTTCTCGAAGAAGTAGGACTGTCAGATAAGGCGGCGAGTTATCCGGCACAGCTTTCAGGCGGTCAGAAACAGAGAGTGGCGATCGCAAGGGCACTTGCAAATCAGCCTAAGATACTTTTGTGCGATGAGGCAACGAGTGCACTCGATCCTAGTACGACAACTTCAATACTTGGACTCTTAAAGGATATAAATGAGAAATATGGAATCACGATAGTCATTATCACACATTCTATGTCAGTCGTGCAGGAGATATGTAACAGAGTAGCGATAATAGATAATGGCAGACTCGCAGAAACAGGTGCGGTCATTGATGTGTTCTCTAAACCGAAGAGCGAGGCAGCAAAACGACTCGTATATCCGAGCGGCAGTCAGGGCGTTCCGGAGATGAAAAGCAGACGTTGCATAAGGATAGTATTTTCATCGAATTCATCATATGAACCGGTGATCGGAAATATGGTCCTTAAGTGCAAGACACCGGTAAACATATTGCTCGCAGATACGCGTGATATAGGTGGAACAGCACAGGGACAGATGATATTACAGCTTCCGGAAGATGATAATACGGCAAATGAGATGATAGAATATCTGAAGGAAAGAAATCTTGGAGTGGAGGAGCTGAAAGAATATGTTGGCTGAATTCTGGAGTGAATACGGATCAATGCTCGCAGGTGGCTGCGGAATCACACTTTATATGACACTTGTGTCAACTCTCCTGGCCTATGTTCTCGGGATCCCAATGGGAATCATACTCGTTGTAACGAGACCCGGCGGACTTAAAGCATGCAGACCTGTATATAAGATAATGGATGTTATAGTCAATATAGTAAGGAGCATTCCGTTTCTTATTTTACTGATAATGATAATGCCGATGACAAGACTTATCGTTGGAAAGAGTTATGGATCAACGGCGACAATAGTTCCGCTCGTAGTGTCGGCGGCACCTTTTATCGCAAGAATGGTAGAATCATCTCTGCTCGAAGTTGATGCCGGAGTTATAGAAGCCGCGCAGAGTATGGGAGCAACAGACATGACGATCGTATTTAAGGTAATGATGGTGGAAGCAAGAACATCTCTGATAGTAGGTGCGACTATCGCGCTTGCTACGATCCTTGGATATTCAGCTATGGCCGGCGCAGTAGGCGGCGGCGGACTTGGAGATATAGCTATCAGATATGGGTATTATCGTTATCAGACTGGTATCATGCTGATCACAGTAGCACTTCTTGTAGTTATGGTTCAGATCATGCAGGCTATCGGGATGAAGATAAGTAAGTCGTTAGACAGACGTATCACAGAGTGAACAGACGGATCATGACAGCATGGTTCGGACAAAAAGGAGGAGAAGTTATGAAAAAATCACTTACAGCAGTAGTACTTGCAGGCGCACTTGCAGCAGCCACACTGGCTGGATGCGGCAGCACATCAGCATCAGGCGCATCATCGCAGGCAGCATCAAGCGAAGCATCATCGGTGGCAGCTTCAACTGAAGCATCAGCATCTACAGAAGCATCACAGGCGGCAGAGACTTCATCAGTTGCAGCCGGAAGCAAAGGAAAGATCACTGTTGCGGCGACAGAAGTTCCGCACGCAGAGATCCTTGAAGCAGCAAAGCCTATCCTTGCGAAAGAAGGATGGGATCTTGAAGTAACAACATTTGAAGATTACATTCAGCCGAACCAGGTAGTAGCATCAGGCGAGATCGACTGCAATTATTTTCAGCATCAGCCATATCTTGATGAGTACAATAAGGAAAACAATACTGATCTTGTAGCAGTTGGCTGGATCCATTATGAGCCGCTTGGAATCTATCCGGGAAACACAAAGGATCTAAGCAATATTCCGGATGGAGTAAAGATCGCGGTTCCGAATGATACGACTAACGAAGCGAGAGCTCTTCAGCTTCTTCAGCTTAATGGTATCATTAAACTTAAGGATGGCGTTGGTCTTAATGCAACAGCAAAGGATGTTATAAAAGATCAGTCACACAATGCAGAGATCATTGAGCTTGAAGCTGCTCAGGTATCACAGCACGCAAGCGAAGTTGATTACATGGTTCTTAACGGAAACTATGCAATGCAGGCTGGATATGACGTAGAGAAGGATGCACTTGCATATGAGAAATCAGATTCAGATGCAGCCAAGACATATGTTAATGTCATTGTTACTACACCTGACAAGAAGGACAATGAAGGCATCAAGGCTCTTGTAGATGTTCTTAAGTCTGACGAGATCACAAAGTTCATCAATGACAAATATAAGGGATCAGTCCTTCCTTATGATGGAGAAGCACTGAACTAATATGATCCAGTGATCTTATAAAGATTGCTGTCATTTTGAAAATTTGTAAATGAAATTTTAGCAGTAAAAGAGATAGAAAATAAAAAGTTATAGAAAATAAAAAGCTATTGAGAATAAAAAGTCTGTATATATGTGTGGCAGCATATCAAAAAACACCATGCAATATACAGATTTTTTTACCGCTAAAGCCCTGGCATATGAAAGCCCTGTTAGATCAATACATGTAAAGTGCATTTGAAAGTGAGATAATCCATAGCGTCATAGAACGATAATGGTACATAGTGTCATAGCACGAGCATGGCACTTGTTAGTGTCCGGATTATAGCGTAAAGTAGCTATTGTGTGTAGACGTGGTTACTGTATTGTGAGCAGACGTGATTACTGTATTGTGCGATGACGCAATTTCTTTTAGGGAGATAAAGATAATGAATGAGACATGCAGACGGATTCTGATGACTGTGTTTGGAGTGACAATATGTGGACTGTCAGTGGGAATGTTCAGCTATTCAGAGATGGGACTTGATCCGTTTCAGGTATTTGCCCATGGCACATGGAAACTGACAAGCCTGGACTTTGGCACATATTACGTGATACTTAATGCAGTGCTGCTGGTGGTCATCTTTTTTGCAGATAAAAAGAAGATAGGGCTGGGAACGCTGATCAACCTGTTTCTTGTCGGATATATGGCTGAATTTTCGGAATGGGGAATACGTAGAATGATCCCCACATCAGGTATAGCGGTCAGGATAGCGATGCTTCTTGTCGCGATAGTGATCATGTGTTTTTCGTCAGCGATATATTTCACTGCAGATCTCGGAGTATCTACTTATGATGCTGTGGCTATAATCATTTCAGAGAAGAAAACTAACTGGAAGTTCAAGTTTATAAGGATAGTGACAGATATAATATGCGTCGTTATCGGAGTCCTGCTTGGAGCAAAGGCAGGTATTGGGACGATAGTCACTGCGTTATTTATGGGACCTCTTATTTCATATTTTAAAAAGAAGGTTGCGGAGCCGATGAGGTATGGGAAAAAATGATACTTGTGTTACAATAAATGATGCAAGTGCAGAAGGCAATTATTGATTATGATGTTACAAATTGTTTTGTGCAGCTTCTATCATAAAAAATGAGAGGTATATCATGGCATCAGTAGATGATTTCTTTGAAAAAGTTATTACCGTAAAATGGGCACCGGACAGAGAGAGCATAGATATAATCGATCAGACTCTTCTGCCGGGAACGATAAAGAGAATCAATATCAGTACACCTGAAGAGATATGGGAAGCGATCAAGAAACTCAGAGTCAGAGGGGCACCGGCTATCGGTGTTACAGCAGCATACGGAATGGCACTTCTTTCAGCGCATTCAAATACTGACTGTTTTGATGAATTTTATAAAGAGTTTAAGAAGAATAAAGACTATCTGGCATCATCAAGACCTACGGCAGTCAATCTGTTTTGGGCACTTAACCGCATGGACGACACAGCGCAGCAGAATAAAGAAAAGCCTGTTGCTGAGATAAAAAATATTTTATTTGAAGAAGCAGATAAGATACGAGAAGAAGACGTACAGATAAGCCGGAATATCGGTGAGATCGGATTTGGGCTACTCAGGGATCTTAAGAAAGACGGGAAAGAGATCGGAATCATGACGCACTGCAATGCGGGAACTCTTGCTACAGCAAAGTATGGAACGGCTACGGCGCCTATGTATATCGCTCTTGAACATGGATGGAAAGGCAGCGATATGCATGTGTACTGTGACGAGACAAGACCGCTTCTTCAGGGGGCAAGACTTACTTCATTTGAACTATATAACTCGGGCATAACAACAACACTTCAGTGCGATAATATGGCGTCGCTCCTTATGAAATCGGGTAAGATCGATATAATATTTGTCGGATGTGACCGTGTAGCTGCTAATGGTGATGCGGCAAATAAGATAGGGACTTCGGGGGTAGCGATACTCGCAAAGCATTACGGAATTCCGTTCTATATCTGCGCACCGTCATCAACGATTGACATGAATACAAAGACAGGCGAACAGATACCGATCGAGATGCGTGATATGGATGAGGTCACGGAGATGTGGTACAAGGAGAGAATGGCTCCTGAGGGTGTTGATGTATTCAACCCGGCATTCGATGTCACAGATCATTCGCTTATCACTGGAATCATAACGGAAAAGGGAATGTGTCATGCACCGTTTGACGGCGCATTTCATAAGATAGGTATATGATGCAAATGTCATAGATCGTTATGCATTAACGCTTGCAATGAGACTATCGTAATATTGATGGAGTTGATTTCATAAAGATTATGTGAAGAAAATGGGGGAAGCATATATATATGTCAGATAAGAATTGTACATATCCATCAGATGATGAAGCCAGGAAAACAATACTGGAAGTAGGAAAGCGGATGTACGACAAAGGCTTTGTTGCTTCAAATGACGGAAATATCACGTGCAAGGTTTCAGATGATGTTATCTGGACTACACCGACAGGAGTCAGCAAGGGATTTATGACAGATGATATGCTGATCAAAATGAAACTTGACGGTGAAGTGATCGAAGGCAGCTGCAAACCTTCAAGTGAAGTGAAGATGCACTTGAGAATCTATAAAGAAAACCCTGCGTTAACGGCAGTAGTACATGCACATCCGCTTATCGCAACATGCTTTTCGATAGCCGGGATTCCGCTTGATGACCGTATACTCGCGGAAGGTGTGGTACAGCTTGGAGTGGTTCCGTGTGCGCCATTTGCAATGCCCGGATCTGACGAGGTGCCGGATTCGGTTGCTCCATACTGCAAGGATTATAATGGGGTTCTTCTCGGAAACCATGGTGCTGTGACATGGGGAATGGATCTGATGCACGCATACTACCGGCTTGAGACATTAGAGTATTACGCTAAAGTCATACTTATAAACAGATTTGTTATTGGAAAATCAAATAAATTTTCTGATGCGCAGGTAGATGAACTTATAAAGATACGCGAAAATCTTGGCATATTTACAGGCGGAAGACCTGAGTAAGAGCAAAAATGAAAACGCAGAGACAGTGAGACATGCTGTAGAAACAGCAGAATGATATACGTCTGAGAGTATACAGATACTATGTGAAAGACGAAGAGAGAGGACCGATGAAGAAAAGATTAAAGAGCATAGCACCACTATTGTGCATCATACCGTTTATACTTGGATGTTTCGGATACAGAAATGCAGGCGAAACGATATCGAATTCGATGTACGACGCGTTCGTACTTTATTTTGTGAATCCGGTATCAGATGAACTGAATATATTCATTCAGATCGCACGTTGGACAGCACCGCTTGCGACAGCATCTGGAATCATATATATCGTTCAGAGATTATGGAAGAACCTTTCGTGGAGGATAAACTGCTTATCGGGCGACTGCGTTGAGGTGTATTCTGATGCGGATATTGAAGTAAATATGGGCAGCGATGTCAAAGTGAGATACATGGGAAAAGAGTTCGGAGGTCATGCCGGATCGTGTGTCATCATGTTCGAATCCGACGTTGACAGCTTCGGGTTCTATGAGGATCATAAGGATAAGCTAGAAAATAGAAAAGTCTATATAGGTCTTAATGATATTGAATATGGGCTGCTTCGGAGCGAAGAGCGGGATAATGTTGTTCTTTTTGATATAAACGGATCGATCGCAAGACAGCTGTGGAAGAATATCGCGTTGTGGGAAAGAGCTTACAAAGAAGGAAAAAGCGAGTTCACGATAACGATCATCGGAAGCGGAATGCTTGCACAGAATATCATGAGCAGCGCGCTGCTTCTTAACAATTTCAGCACTGAGCAGCACATTGTCTATAATTTTGTCAGCGGCAGCAGAAATTATGAGAATAAGCACAGCGGCATGAATTTGTGGAATAAAGATGAGATCAACTTCTATGCGCCCGGCGCTCCAAAGGTATTTGATGTGCTGAAGCAGTCAGATATCGTTGTGATCGCAGATGAGTTACCGGTCGATGAGTTGCAGACAATATGCGTGAATTGTGCAACCAGAGAGATATTCTATTATTCGCCGAAGAGAGACTGTCTTGAAAAATACCTTTCATTTGCCAGACTGGTGCCGTTCGGAAGTGATGAAGATATCCTTAC
>JAGPKJ010000012.1 GCA_018053995.1 Lachnospiraceae bacterium
GAATGAACTTCAGCTCCGACATATTTCCACCCACTATAACGTCATCAACTACGTGACGCGTCAGCTGTGGTGACAGCATATCAAGTGATACCGCGATGACCAGCGATACTATGCCAACAAGATATGCCCATTTATGATCCCATATATAACTTCTTATTTTTTTCATAAAACCTTCCCTTACTCTTTCTCCCTCATTACTTTGAATCGTTTCGTGCAAGCACGACTTCATTATTCGCGCTCAGGAACTGCAAGCAGTTCCTGATTTTCGCGATAGAAAAAGGGAATACAGAATATCTGTATTCCCTTAAAGTCTCACTATATGTCGCATATCTACCGGCACTTCCGGTATCTGCTGCGATTCTCCGTCTGCATATTTTACAGGAGGCTATTCACTTTTAGGTGGATCAGGTTGATTCCGCAGATGATGCCAGCCTTTGGCGACTGTCATCTCAATATTAAATTGTCCTCTGCCTAAACCCAACTCTATCCATAGCAAACCTCTCTTATGAACCTGAACAACAATCAATCTTATAGATTCAGCTTCACTGATGATCCAAGACTGATCAACTACTTGTAATGCTCTAGCTACAACTTAAGATACAACTTCAACAGTAGATTCACTCTATCACACGCACTATATGATGTCAACCGCATTTCCGGCTTTTTTCAGGGTTTTCTTGACTTTATTTGCAGCTCTGCGGTTACATAGCTCAAATTCATGATAAATTCTCTTCGTTTATTATCACTGTGCAAGTTTACTGTCTATGTCATCCGCAAAAGATGACAGATCACCCATTCGTGACTTTGCATCTTTCATCTTGGTGCTCTGCGCATCTGCTTTTTTTGTATCTCCATTTGTCACATATACTCCGCGCAGAAATTCTGCTTCATAGTAATCCGCCACAGCCATTTCTTCAGTAACATCTTCGCTGCCCCTCATGCCTCCGGCTTTTGCCCGCAGACTATTTGTCACAAGGTTTCCGTAATCTCCGAGTTTCAGGCTTGAGGTAATCGACAGATCGCTCGCGATGCTTCTCGCTTCATATATCTTTATTACCGCAGATGATACAGAAAAGACCGCTATGACTGCCAGGATCACAATAATGACCGTACATACCTTTGCTGATACCGATCTGTTTTCCCATGATTTCGTTTTCACAACTGTTTTATTTTTCATCATTCTGTTATCTCCAAATGACCCTCTATCTCTGTCATTATCGTGCCTGTTGACGCGCTGCCAAGGTTTTCGACCTCGTCCTGTGTCATCCCTATGTACGTGATGAGCATTCCGTTTATGTCTTTATCCATATTATCTGCATGTTCTTCAAATATATCACTATAAAACACATCGTCTTTATCTGATGCTTCATTTCTGTATTTATAGTAATCCGCTACCGCACTTGCAAGGTTTTCAGCATTATCTGCCTGGCTAGTAGAACTGATGGATAACTTTGTATCTGCCTTTATATTCGAGACATAAAGAAATATCTGCTCATATGACCTTGTAAGCACACTTATCCGGTAATACTTCGAATAATCATTGTCATACATTCTTATCTGATGTGTATCGACAAATTCTTCAAACTCGAGATACTGTCCGTTATCAAGATACTCTTCCATCTGGCTGATATTCTGTTTCGAATTGGCTTTCAGCCATCTTTCCCTTTATCACATTCGCGATATAGTATGCGCTGTGCGATGCGATAAGCGATACTATTATGACTGCGGAAAGTATTGCGATTATTACTATCCTGACTGCGAGATCCGATGTCTTTCTCGCATTTGCAACGACCTCTTTCTTGGTTTTGTCGAACTCATCTTTGTAATGCTCCATATCTTTGATATGTTCGGTTGCAAATTCATTTGGCTTCCCGCAATGCGGACAGAACTTCTCTTCAAGCGATACTTCTCCGCCACAGTATTTACATTTCATTTTTATTTTACCTGATCCTTATTTTTATTTTATGCTGCCTCAGTCATGTTCTTTAATATATTTTTTTACGTCGTTATAGTTGAGATATCTGCCATCTGCCAGTTCTTCCCATGTACTATCAAAATTGCTGTCGTCGATACTCCATCTTTCCTTCAGATCGTTTATTGATCTTTCTGCGCTTTCGGCAAGATAAAACTTTTCATCGTCCTTCAGCAGATCCTCTGACGTATAATTATATCTTACTCGCATCTCTCCGTATAACAGGCTGGCATTATTCTTATCATTCGCCTGAATCTCGCCTGACGCAAGCGCTGATCTTGAGCTATCAGAAGCTGCACAGTATACATACGTGTTGTAAAAGTCGTAATGCTCCCATCTGTACATCGTAAAAGCTTCATCATCCTTATGACTTTCTATCTCAGCAAAAAGCTTATCATAGTCACCGGCTTCATAAAGGCTGTCAAACTTCTTAAAATTCTGATTCTGCCATATAGTCTGCTGCCGCATAAGTTCAGTCTTTTTTGCTTTTGACATTATGCCAATCACTGCCATGACCACAACCAATAATACGGTTACTATGGCTGCGATCGCAATGATCTTACCTGTTTTCTTTGTCGTCTCTGCTGCCTGCTCAATCCCATCATCAGAAAGTTCCGACATATCATCATGAATGTCATCCAGCTTATCCATGTATTCTTTTTCAGCGCCCTTTTCATTTACCGCGCCGCAATAAGGGTATGCCGCCAGAGAATCATCAAACTCCGCGCCACATGATCTGCATCTTATCTTCACTGTTCACTCTTTCCCCATATATATTTCATATGTCATCTCTCACATCTCCAGAAATGATAGCTGTACGGTTCAAGGTCACTGCCGCCGCCGAAGTCATGTTTCTCGCCGCTTATCATATCATCCGCCTGTCCGCATCCTGCATCAAAATCAGCATGAAACGCTGTTTCATCAGCATTTATCGCAACAAGCACTCTTTCGCTATCAGTCTTTCTTTCAAATATATACTGCTTGTTCGTAACAAGCACCTGTCTGTAGATACCGCCACATAACGCACCTGAATTGCCATGTGCCTTCGCCATCGCCGCGATCTCATCAGTCAGTTCGTTCCACTCCGGTCTGTCAAGTGCAGGTCTAAGTGCCGGATCTCCGTCCTTCTTATCGCCTTTTATTCCCCACTCACTGCCGTAATACACGATCGGTATCCCCGGCATTCCAAATATAAGAGCATATGCTAGCGGAATATGTTCCGGTCTCTCTAATATTGACGCTATCCTTGATACATCATGATTATCGACAAATGAAAGGAGGTGTTTCCCTTTATACAGTGTCCACTGCTCTGGTCCGAACTGCCGGTTTATTGAGTAGCTTATCTCAAACATATTCATACTGTTAAGACTCGAATGGATTCCCTTGTAACATTCATAATTAGTGCAGGAATCAAACTTTCCATCGCCCATTATCGTATTGTAATCGCCGCCAAGGATCTCTCCGACAAGAAAAAAGTCTTCCTTGAGACCATTCGTATAAGAACGGAGCTGTCTGATAAAGCCTTCATCTAAACAGTATGCAACATCAAGGCGTAATCCGTCTATATCAAATTCATTGACCCATCCCTTTACCGCACTAAGCAGATGATCCGTCACTGCCGGATTTTTCAGGTTCAGCTTCACGAGATCGTAACAGCCTTCCCAGCCTTCATACCATAATCCATCATTGTAATTTGAGTTTCCATCGAAACTTATATTGAACCAATCCTTATACTGAGAGTTCTCTCGGTTTTTAAGCACATCCTGAAAAGCCCAGAACCCGCGGCCTACATGATTAAATACTCCGTCAAGTATGACCTTTATGCCTTCTTTGTGAAGTTCCAAAACAACCTTCGCAAAATCTTTGTTCGTTCCAAGTCTGCAATCAACCTTTGTATAATCTCTTGTATTATATCCATGACTGTCAGATTCAAATACAGGTGAAAAGTAGATCGCGTCTATACCAAGCTTCTTGAGGTGCGGTATCCAGTCCAGCACTTTCAGGATCCTGTCCTCACTTATTCCATCATTTTCATATGGCGCTCCGCACATACCAAGCGGATATATCTGATAAAACACACTTTCATCTGCCCACATACGATCATCTCCTTTTCCAAAGCTGCTTATTATGCTTTACACATTTGATGCTCATGTAAGTATTGTCATTATATCCTTTATCGACGATATTTGCATCTCTCATGAAAACACTTTACATAATATTCGCCTTTTGTTTACATAAGCTTTCATTGACCCAATCGGTATATTATTCATTTTCGACCCGGTGAAATTTTCAGAGTTATCCACAATTTTTTACTCAAATTGACGTTTATGTCCTTATAACCGATGACAAATCCCCAAAATCCACAAAGTTATCAACATGACACCTATGTCATATTTATATGACAGTCCGTGTTTTTTAGCCGACGAGCAACCATTTTCTCGTATTTTAGAAGCATTTTAGTCAATATCTCGCAATAAATAAAATCGTGATTTACTTATTTGCGTGTGAATCTCGCTCTTTTTATGTCGACCAATACCTTCTTCATGAACCCGTAATGTTTCCGCTACTGTCACGGCTGCCAAGCGCCGCGCTGCACCAGAACTCGATTATCCTGTCTGTTGCATTCTTGTCTGTGATCATCTCATAGCCTTCCCATTCTCGTGGAAACAGCTGTAGATAGCGGTTCTGTGTGAATCTGTCATCGAGAAGAGCTACAACTCCAACGTCATCTTTCGTTCTTATCACACGCCCTGCTGCCTGCATTACCTTATTCATACCCGGATATATATACGCGTAATTAAGTCCGTTTCCATTCTGGCTGTCAAAAAAAGACTTGAGTATCTCTCGTTCCGTGCAGATCTGCGGATATCCTGTCCCGACTATTATCGCTCCAATAAGGCTGTCATTCTTAAGGTCTATACCTTCACTGAATATCCCGCCAAGTACACAGAATCCTATAAGTGAACTGCCGCCTTTATCTGTATCTGAATTTTCTCCTTCATACCTGGCACTTTCTGATTCTGACGCATTTTTCCCAGAAAACTTTTCAAGGAACTCTTCTCTTGCCTTGTCATCCATATGACTGCCTTGCACGATAACTTCTGCGCCATCCTCATCCATAAAATGTTCGCAGTATGCGTTATAGACATTTTCAAGGAACATATGTGACGGGCAGAAAACCATATAGTTGCCGCTTCGTGCACTTGTTATATCACTTATATAAGATGCGATATTGATATACTGCCGTTCATTTCTGTCACGATATCTTGTCGAAACATCTCCTGCGATATAAAATCCACACTTCGAACTGTCAAATATCGACCTCGCATACACCTCATAGTCATCATCTCCACCGCCAAGAAGCTTCTTATAATATTGTATTGGCAGGAGCGTTGCGCTGAACAATATGCTCGAGCGCGCTCTCATCATGCAATTTGCAAGGTTTACTGAAGGATTGACGCAGAAAAGTTTGACTCTAAATCTCCCATCGCCCTGAATCTCGTCATACATAACATAATTCTCATCCAGCAGCTCATATATCATCAGAAAATGTGATACTTCAAAGTAAAAATCCAGTATCTGCTTATGAAGATCAGTGTATTTGACTGGTTCGGTCTCGCTTGTTTCTATGCCTGTATCTATGCCAGTTTCTATGTCCTCTATCTTGCATGAAGCTGTATCGACCGCTCCGGTCATATTGAGCAGTGATATCTGCCCTTCAATATTTTCGTCCTCACCTTCTCTGCGTTTCTTTGGCTTTCTCTTAACCGAATTCTTACGACGCTCTTCGTTTTGAAGATAGTCCTGCAGTGTATTAAACAGCCTCTGCAAATGAGTGACAAGAAGATCGACATCGTCGAGTATATTACATTTTTCGCACACCTTCCTCATCTCCAGCATCGTGCGACTGCACTGGTCAAGTGCTCTATATATGACAGGCTCAGTATCTTTGACCGCCCTCTTCATCTCCATAAAGTCTTCACGCACCAGATCTGCGCTGTACATATCTCGCCCTCTGTCGAGAAGATTATGAGCCTCATCAATGAGGAATATATTATTTCCCTGAACCCCTTCCTGAAAAAAACGCCTAAGATATACATGCGGATCGAATACGTAGTTATAGTCACAGATCACTCCATCCGAGAAAAGGCTCATATCCAGTGACATTTCGAAAGGACATACCTGATATTTCTGTGCATACTCCATTATCTTATCGCGACTGAAGCTGTCTTCATGAATCAGAAGATCATACATTGCATCATTGATCCTGTCGAAATGACCGCGCGCATATCGGCAGTGTTCAGGATCACACTGCGGTTCGTCCAGAAAACATATCTTTTCCTTTGCTGTCAGGACGACCGTCTTGAATCTAAGTCCTCCTTTTCGAAGAAGATCATATGTATCAACTGCAACAGACGCTGTTATCGTCTTCGCAGTTAGATAAAAGATTCTCTCTGCAAGTTCCTCTCCCACGGCTTTTATCGAAGGAAAAAGCACTGCCAGTGTCTTTCCTGTGCCTGTCGGCGCCTCCATAAAAAGCTTCTTTTTATGATATATCGTCTGATACACGTATGTCGCAAGTTCCTTTTGACCTTCTCTGTAATCAAAAGGGAATTCCATCGCCTTGATCGAATCAGTCCTCGTCGGCGACCACTCAAAAGTAAAATCTGCCCATTTGCGATATCTGTCCATAACTGAATCAAACCATGTGACAAGCTGATTTTTCGTATATTCTTCGTGAAAATATCTTATTTGCAGTGTATCAAGATGACAGTATGTCATTCTTACCCTTATGTATGGCAGATTATGCTGCATAACGTAAAAATATGCATAGCACTTCGCCTGAGCAAGATGAACCGGCACCGGAGCTTTCATCCTGTCAAGCTCGTGATAAGTGCCTTTTATCTCATCGATCGTAACATTTGGAAAGTCATCCGGGACTGCTTCTGTCGTAACCCCGTCAGCTCCCGGCAAGAGCTTAACGGCGTTCTGCGGTCCCGGTTCTTCTGTCAGCACACCGTCAGCACGCCCATCTATCACAACATCATACTTTTCCATATGATAGACGTAATGCATAGGTACTTCTGATTCATACTCCGGTCCCATCCTATGCTGGATCATGCGGTGTATCTTTCCGCCCTCCTGCATGGCATTATCTGCCGAAGCCGCTTTTCTGTTGTCGATGTCGCCTGCCCGCAGTATAAATTCCACGAGACCACGGACAGAGATTTTTATTTCCATATACAATTCTCCAAAGCTTCATGTTTGATTTTCATGCAAGCATCCGAAACCCTCTATGATACAACGAATTGCTGATCGCAATTCTACAACCATTCGAAACCCTCTTTGATACATAAACGATGATCAGGCACCGGTTGTCCCGATGCCTGATCATCATTTACATATCATACATTCCCTTACAGAAGTTCGATTCCGTTATCTACTGCCTTCTTCATAACATCATCAGGCCACAGTGAGCACTGTACTTCTCCTATATGAGCTTTTCTCAGGAAGAACATACATATTCTCGACTGACCGATTCCGCCTCCGATAGTATACGGAAGTTCGCCGTTAATGACCGCCTTATGGAATGGAAGCTTCGCTCTCTCAGGGCATCCAGCCTTATCAAGCTGGTCAAGCATTGATTTCTTGTCCACTCTTATTCCCATCGAAGAAAGCTCAAGTGCGATATCAAGTACAGGATAATATACCAGAATATCACCGTTAAGTGCCCAATCATCGTAATCCGGTGCACGACCATCATGCTTCTCGCCTGATTCAAGCTTGTCGCCGATCTTCATGATGCAGACTGCACCCTTTGCCTGTGTTATATAATATTCCCTCTCTCTAGGAGTATTATCCGGGAACATATCTTCAAGTTCCTGTGACGTAATGAAAAAGATGTCATGAGGCAGGATCTCATCAATATAATCATACTGAATCGACATAAACTGCTCGGTCTTGCGAAGAGCTTTATATATAGTGCGTACAGTTTCCTTAAAATAGTCTTCCGTGCGCTGCTGCTTATCTATTATTCTCTCCCAATCCCACTGATCTACATAGATCGAATGGATATTGTCAACATTCTCGTCCCTGCGGATAGCGCTCATATCAGTATAAAGACCTTCATCTTCTGAGAAGCCATACTTCTTGAGTGCATAGCGCTTCCATTTTGCAAGTGAATGAACTATCTCAGCTTCGCGATTGCCTTCAGTGCTTATATCAAATGTGACCGGTCTCTCTACACCGTTAAGATTATCGTTAAGTCCTGACTGCGGATCAACGAAAAGTGGTGCTGATACTCTAAGGAGATTAAGTCTCTCCGCGAGCATCTTCTGAAAGAAATCCTTTATAGTCTTGATTCCTACTTGTGTTTCATGCAGATCCAGTGCGGACTTATATCCGTCCGGAATAATAAAATCATCCTGATTCATCTATTTTTCCCTCTATTCTTTGCAAAAATCTACTCTTATAATCTACGCTAATATAGGCTGATTTGCAAGTGGTTAAGCCCAATTGTTGCACCTGGCTGTACTGCCTGTTATTGTATCTGGCATATTATGAAAATAATCAAAAAAACATAGAATAATAGATTGGCTGTTCGTGTAGGAAAAAAATATTCAATTTTACAGTACCTGTAGGTATATGCTTCATTTATACTGTATTTTTTCATCAAGAAATGATTACGATAAAATGCGATACAGTATCTACAGAAAAAGCCAGCTCCTATACTGTAATTAAAAAAACATTAAGGGGGTCTGTTTCCAAAAATTGCAGTAAATGCAACATGAATGTTCATATATACTGTATTTTTCTTTTGTCGAAATGGTTTCCCAAGGTATCGACCCCTTGATTCACACAAAAAATACAGTACCTGTAACAATTCAAGTCAAATATACTGTATGACTTTTTGGTGGGAATAAAATCGAAATCAAAAATACAGTATAGAAAAGGTGTTTACCTCAGAATACTGTATTACCAATCATTTTCAACTGAGAACATTTTAACACTTTTTCGGACTTGACTGGCATATAAATGATAGCAAATACCGATTCATATACCGTTCCGAGGTTTATGCTTTTTACATCATCTGAGACAGCACGGATACACTTTTCAATATATTTTCAGTGCTGATTCATACACTTTTCAATATATTTTTGAAGGTAAAATATACACTTTTCAATATAATAGTATTGCATTTTTAACACAAATCAAGATTTGCTCAAAAAGAAGGCACACCAAGCCCCGATTGTACCGGTACTTAAGTATGCCTTCTACTATCTTTATCACATTGTGGATCACGAACACCTTATGCTGCTTCGTACATTGCTTCTATAATTACTACTTCTTATTTCCCGTATCAGCCTTTCCTTACGTTCTTATGCTGAAGCGCCGCCTGTGCCGCTGCAAGTCTCGCGATCGGTACACGGAAAGGTGAACATGATACGTAATCAAGACCTACTCTGTCACAGAACTCGATAGATGCCGGATCTCCGCCATGCTCGCCGCAGATTCCAAGATGGATATCAGGACGAACCTTACGTGACTTCTCGGCAGCCATCTGGATAAGCTGTCCAACACCGTTCTGATCAAGATGTGCAAATGGATCCTGCTCGTATATTCTGCTCTTGTAGTAATCCTGAAGGAATTTGCCTGCATCATCACGAGAGAAACCAAATGTCATCTGTGTCAGATCATTTGTGCCAAATGAGAAGAACTCTGCTTCTTCTGCGATCTGATCGGCGAGAAGAGCAGCACGCGGGATCTCGATCATCGTTCCGACATGATACTTTATATCAGAATTCAGTTCCTTCTTGACCTGTTCCGCAACTCCGACGATTACCTGCTTTACAACTGCAAGTTCTTTTTTGTCTCCGACAAGCGGAACCATGATCTCGGGTTCAATATCATATCCATTCTCTGCTTTGACTTCTATAGCAGCTTCCATGACGGCGCGGGTCTGCATCCTTGCGATCTCAGGATATGTTACAGACAGACGGCATCCACGATGACCCATCATCGGGTTGAACTCGTGAAGTGAATCACATCTTGTCTTGACTTCATCATATGTAAGACCCATATCTTTAGCAAGGTCTTCCATATCGCTCTTTTCTGTAGGAACAAATTCATGAAGCGGCGGATCCAGGAAACGGATTGTAACAGGTCTTCCTTCCATCGCCTTGTAGATTCCCTTGAAGTCACCCTTCTGGAAAGGAATGAGTTCATTAAGAGCTTCTTCTCTTGCTTCTGTTGTATCAGAAAGGATCATCTTCCTGATCTTAGGAATTCTCTCCGGATCAAAGAACATATGCTCTGTTCTGCAAAGACCGATTCCTTCAGCACCGAGACGAACCGCATTAGATGCGTCATCCGGAGTATCCGCATTTGCGCGGACCTTTAAGCGTCTGAAACTATCTGCCCATTTCATGATCCGTTCAAAGCTTCCCGTTATCGTCGCATCAACAGTAGGAAGATCTCCCATATATATTTTGCCTGTAGAACCGTCAAGAGATATGTAATCGCCCTCTTTGATCTTCTGTCCGCCGAGTTCGAAATACTTTTTATCTTCATGTACTTCCATATCTCCGCATCCGGATACGCAGCATGTTCCCATGCCTCTTGCTACAACAGCAGCATGACTTGTCATACCGCCTCGCATTGTAAGCACACCTTCTGCTGCATGCATTCCTTCGATATCTTCAGGTGAAGTTTCCTGACGAACCAGGATGACTCTCTGACCTTCGTGATGCGCTGCTATAGCATCATCGGCATTAAAATATACTCTGCCGGCGGCAGCACCCGGTGATGCCGGAAGTGCCTGACCTATGACTCTGCCGTTCTTGACAGCATACTGATCAAAATTCGGATGAAGCAGCTGATCGAGAGACTGTGCTTCAATACGCAGCACCGCTTCTTCAGGAGTTATCATCTTCTCATCTACAAGGTCGCATGCGATATGGACTGCCGCCTGTGCAGTACGTTTGCCGGTTCTTGTCTGAAGGAAATAAAGCTTTCCATTTTCAATCGTGAACTCCATATCCTGCATATCACGATAGTGATTTTCAAGCTTCTTTGCGATATCTATGAACTGTGCATAACATTCAGGCATATCTTCCTGAAGCTTCGTTATCTTCTGCGGAGTACGGATACCGGCAACAACATCCTCGCCCTGCGCATTTATCAGATACTCGCCATATATGCCCTTTGCTCCCGTGCTTGGGTCACGCGTAAATGCTACGCCTGTCCCTGATGTCTCGCCCATATTACCGAATACCATTGACTGGACATTTACTGCCGTTCCCCATTCATACGGAATGTCATACATTCTTCTGTATGCATTGGCACGCGGATTGTCCCATGAACGAAATACGGCTTTTATAGCCTCCATCAGCTGTGTATGCGGATCCTGCGGGAAATCATCTCCCATCTTTTCCTTATATATATTCTTAAATTCCTTGATGATACCTTTGAGATCATCAGCTGTAAGTTCCGTATCATATGCGTAGCTGTGATCTTTCTTTACGCCTTCTATGATGCTGTCAAAATAAGTCTTTGACAATCCCATAACGACATCACTGAACATCTGGATAAATCTTCTATAACTGTCATATGCAAAACGCGGATTTCCTGTATTTGACGCGAATCCTTCAACAGCCTCATCATTAAGACCCAGATTCAGTATCGTGTCCATCATACCAGGCATACTTGCCCGTGCACCGCTTCGAACTGATACAAGAAGTGGATTCTTTGTATCTCCAAATGTCTTTCCGGTCACACCTTCAAGCCATTTCAGATGATCCATTATCTGACTTTCCGTATCCTCGCTTATCGTCTTTCCATCGTTGTAATAATCTGTGCAGGCTTCTGTTGAAATAGTAAATCCGGGTGGAATAGGCATTCCCAAATTAGTCATTTCCGCAAGTCCTGCGCCCTTACCGCCCAGCAGGTTTCGCATATCTGCACTGCCCTCACTAAACTTGTAGACCCTCTTACTCATTTTCTGCCTCCTTGTGATTAAACTTCTCTAAATACCCGGGTAAATAAAAGGCGTAGAGATGTGAACACAAAACGGCATGGTAAGCCTATGCTCTGCCGCGCCGTTCCACAATCCCCGTTATTCATTTTTCCAAGTATTTTTCCCACTGATATAAGTATAATATAGCGGTCAGTTTTTTCCAACTACTAAATATCTTATTTTGATGCAAGTGTCAAAACACAACTGCTGCTTTTGATGTCACCTCTATATGTGCAAAATCACGCACACAAAAGGGGCAGGATGATCATCTCATCCTGCCCCTCGCATAACCATTATTCATTTTTACGACATTTCGTACCGGCGTCATGATAGTTCACGATTCAGTCGTTGCTATCATTATCCGTCGATCGAAATGTATTTCTTCTCTTCAACAGCGGGTTTTGCTTCCTTCTTTGGCACATTCACAGTAAGAACACCATCGTTAAATTTCGCTTTGATATCTTCCTGTGTAAGAGCATCGCCAACATAGAAGCTTCTCTCATAGCATCCCGAGAAGCGTTCACGACGGATATACTTCGTCTTATCATCCTTCTCTTCCTTATTTTCATTATGAGAAGCCTGTATCGTAAGATAACCATCCGTCAGGTCAGCCTTGATATCCTCTTTCTTGAATCCCGGAAGCTCCATGTCGATCTGATATCCGGCATCGCTTTCCTTGATATCTGTGTTCATCGTGCTGACGCGTTTCACTCTGTCACTCGGTACATAAGAATCATTAAAGAAATCATCGAACATATTGTTCATAAAGTTGTTAGTTAAAATTGAAGGTCTAAGCATAAGTCATTCTTCCTTTCTGTAAATAGATCGTACCGGATTTTCTCCGGTACACTACCGGTTAATAAGTTACGTATCGAAGGAAAAACTTTTCATATTATATGGGACCTGCAGATCCCTGCTGCCTTAATGAGGCTTTCTAATTTTGTTTTCCTTCATCTGATGACTCTGTTATAGTCCTTGTTGTTAGCACTGTCAAGAGGTGAGTGCTAATATTTTCAGACAATTTGGCAAAAAAGTCCGCAAACCCAGTAAAATAAAGGGTTTGCGGATATATTAAATAATTATAAACTCTGTTTCCTTCTTATTTCCCTGAAATACCCTAACATAAGAAATACCATAGCGCAGAACCACGCAGACACTTCAGCAATGCCTATCTTGCTGAATCCTAAAGATGAAGGCAATATCGTAACTACCGCTATTCTGGCGCCCAGTTCAATGATCCCGGAGAGCATCGGTACAAACGTATTGCCGATTCCCTGAAGTGAAGATCTGAAAACAAATAAAAGGCTGAGTGACCAGAGCATGACACTGCATATAAGCAGATATGGATATGCCGCACTGACAACATCTTCCTCGCCGGCTTTAAGAAACGCCGAGCATATTGACTTACCGAACACAATCATTACAGCAGCGATCGCCGCGGAGAACACTATAGAGATCAGTGCCGCTGCCTTCACTCCCTGTTTTGTCCTTTCGACATTCCCTGCGCCGATATTCTGTCCGGCATATGTCGAGATTGCGATTCCTATGACCACAGTCGCATTATCTGCCAGGCTTACTACCCTGCCCGCTACAGTATAAGCGGCTACATAGAGCGAACCCAGCGCATCTACAGCTCCCTGCAGCACTACGACTCCGATAGCGGTGATGCTGTTCATTACAGCTACCGGTAATCCCATCTTCATAAGTTCTGACGCAGATCTTCTATCAAACTGTTTATCATGCCACAGATCTTTAAGTTCAGGTATCTTCAGCATGGAAGTATAGCAGAATATCCCTGATACGAGCTGTGCTATCACTGTGGCGATAGCGGCGCCTGCAACTCCCATTCCAAGCGGCACGATAAATATAAGATCAAGAACGATATTCAGAACTGTGCTGATTACTATCGATATAAGCGGCGAAGTTCCATTTCCAAAAGCCCGAAGTATTGATGATGTCGTATTATACAGCGATACTGCCAGACTCCCGGCCATTATTATCTCAAGATATATTACCGCATCGTCAATAATAGTTTCCGGAGTGCCAAGCATCGTAAGAAGCGGTCTTGAGACAATCACTCCAAGTATCGTAATGATCACACCAACAATAAGCGACAGGATCATTGACATCCTGACCGATGTGATCGTTCCTGCATCATCTTTTTTCCCAAAATACTGTGATACGAGGATAGAAAATCCTTGTGTAAGTCCTATGATAAACCCAAGTATCAGCCATGTAAGGGCGCCGGTACATCCGACAGATGCAAGCGCGTCTGTCCCTACGCAGCGCCCCACTATCATCGTGTCCACAAGACCGTAGACCTGCTGGAGCAGATTTGCTGCCAGCAGTGGAAGCGCAAGTCCTATGATAAGTCTGTACGGATTGCCCTTTGTCATATCAGTCGTGCGATTCATCTCGAAAACTCCTCTTCTTATTTAGCCGGTGAACTTGTCTCCATACGCGGCTGACCCTTCATATTGATTCGATTCCAGTATGATATCTATCAGATACGCTATGCTCCTGTGGAGATCATCATGTGATAGACTTCCATCCGCCAGTGCTTTCCTGATATTATCATCATCCATATCCATGCCCGGCATGACAAGATCATTTCCGGCACGCATACATCCATCAGATGTGCAATCCTTACTGTGATTCGTCGATAGCCAGTCTGTCATTATGACACCTGCAAATCCCCATTCTTTACGAGCAACTTCTGTACATATATCATGGTTATTTGCTGCAAATACACCATTGATGCGATTGTAGCTCGTCATTATAGACATTGGCTGCGATAGCCCGACTGCAATCTCAAATCCCTTCAGATATATCTCACGAAGTGCTCTCTCTGAAACGATAGAATTAGATTCCATACGATCATTTTCCCTGTTGTTACAGCAGAAATGCTTTATCGTCGTTCCAACTCCCGGATTGCTCTGAACTCCCATTGTCATAGCCGCTGCCATGAGTCCGGTAAGAACCGGATCTTCGCTGTAATATTCGAAATTACGCCCGCAGAGAGGATTTCTGTGGATATTCATACCCGGTGCCAGCCACAGCGTCACATGGAAATTCTCCATTTCTTCACCGACCATATCTCCAACTTCTTCTATAAGTTCCGTATTGAATGTCTGCGCCAACAGTGTTCCGACCGGGATAGCGGTTGCGAACTGATAATGAACCTCTCCCGGATCTTCGAACTGCTTTTTAGCACCAAGGATATCTCCCGCCATGCTCTCCATTATGTTCTTCTTGATAACTGCGCCCTTATATACATGGAAACTCTTTTCTATTCTAAGACCCGCAGGACCATCTGCCAGAACAATAGATGGTACATTTTCTCCAAGTGCTTCCGAGCTTGTCTCTCCTGCAGCTCCCGGAACTGTAATGCCTGCACTGCCGATCTCTGACATCTGACCTCTTCCCGGATCTCCCTTGGCGAGTGATATAAGCTGAGCGTCCGATAACGATGATGTGATCTGCTCTGCTTCATCCGAAACCTTTGGCGCATTATCATAATCTACAATCTTTTCTATTACGTCACCCTGACCGATCTCTATCGTCTTCAGCTTTCTGTCCGTTCCTTCACTGACCCATCTGCTATAATCGCTGTCTCTATCAGACTTAGGCTTTGACAATTCATGCAGTTCCTCTTTGAGTGGACAGATATTGTGTACTTTTATGAAAGTAATATCTTCTTCTGCCGATACCACCGCTGAAAGGGCTGATGTATCAAGACTTCCGCCAACCCATATTCCGTACATGCCTTTTTCCATTATCCACTTGGCATCTGCACAGTCATATCCTGCAGTCAGATATAGCGGAAAACTGATGTCGACAATCTCGCTCTCTCCAGGGGCAAGTAGAGATGTCTTGCCAAATCCGACAAATCTTCTAAATTCTCTTTCCATTCTTCCCTGTGGAAGCGAGCAATATACTTCAACTATCTCTTTACCGCTGAATGTGGTTCCTGTGTTCTTGACGTCGACAGATACTATCGCGATGGGATTCTCCGTCCCCTTCTCTTCTATACTGAAGTCTTTCATTTCCATAGAGAACTCAGTATATGAGCGTCCATATCCGAAGCAGTATCTTACCGGCTTATGGAACGAATCGAAATACCGGTATCCGACGTAGATGCCTTCCTCATATTTTTCGTCCAGCGATTTTCCTTTGTTGTATGAGAAAATAGGAGAACTCGGGTAGTCTTCATACTTTTGCGCCCATGTATCGGTAAGTTTTCCGCTTGGTGTGACCTTACCTGATACTATATCCGCAAACGCGTTTCCTGCTTCCATTCCCGGCTGTGACATCTGTATCAGCGTTCCTATCTTAAGCTCATCAACAAATGAAAGATCAACAGGACCGCCTACATTCAGCACTGCTATGACTTTAGGATAGATGCGGCAGATTTCCGTGAGCACCTTCTTCTCTTCATCAGAGATGTAATAGTCGCCCTTGGCCGCTGTCCGGTCTGCCCCTTCTCCTGCTATCCTGCTCAGAAAATAAAAGGCATATTCTGCGTCAGTCTTTTCCGGCATCATACCCGCCGGCAGTACAAACGGTGTAAATGCATACGCATCAAACGGCTGCATCTTGTCTTTTTTGATCTTGTCTTCGATCGTATTCTTCCATTCGAAGCGTGCAAGCGTGTATCTGCGTTCATAATCATCCATCCAGTCACTGTCTGTTATCTCGTATCCGGCATTCTTCATTCCCTGTGTGATGCTGACTACTTCTCTTTCATTTACATCACCAGATCCTGTACCGCCCTTTACGATTCTGGATGCTCCACCGTATAATGCGACTTTTGAGTCGGCAGGAATGGGCAGAAGCCCATCCCTGTTTTCCAGCATTACCATACCTTCTGCTGCAGCTTTTCTTGATATCAGTCTGTGCCCTGCCTCATATTCCTTCACTCCCGGATCAGTTGACCCGGACATAACCTTATCTATCATTTTCCTCATTATACATACCCTCCCAATACATGATGCATGTGTCAAAGATCATTCTTATGCTGTTCAAATCGCATCACATAACTACCCTGGATCCATTCGCTACATCATATCTCAATAGTTATTGTTAACATTCGCATCCTGCATTCATTTATCAAATGCCGTATCTGCTATATCGTATACACTTCTTACGCGGTAATCACCAGCCGGTACCTGCCCAACAATCTTGACCGTTCTCGAACCCTTTTCCATATCAAAGAAGTTGTCTTCCAGACGAAGGTTTCCGTCTTCCGACTCGATGCACACTCCCTTTGCGTATGCATCCGATGTAACAGTGACTTCATCTCCCGAAACTTTTACCGCAAGATGCGGGTTCACAAAATGATAATGTTTCGGTGCAACAAAGAGACTCGATCCCGAAGATACCGTTTTCCCGTCTGATACAAATTCATAATACAGATGCATCGTACGTTCATCCTCATCTCCGGTAAACACTTCCTTATCAAGCCATGTCCCGCTGTAAGGCTGAACCTCGATATCTTTCTCGCCCTGCTTTATGACTGATGAATCAGCACGTCTGAGCTGCCACTTTACCGTACCCTTCACGACATCTCCGGTCTCATTTGCGACATGAAGGATTCCGGAATACTCCACATTGACCGGCTGCAGATTTACAAACGGCATCTGATCGACTCTTCCGTGTTCCTCACATGATATCGATACCGGTGCGTAGAATCTCTTCTCTCCGTACTGCAGACCTTTCCATCTTCCGAAGTAATCGATCGAAGCCCACGAAGCTACCGGCCAGATATCATTGATCTGCCATACGACTGTACCCATGCATGTACCACGTATTCTTCTAAAATACTCTACGCCGTATCTTATCGCGTCAAGCTGAAGCATCTGTGAAGCATATACAAGCATATCGAAATTCTTCGGGTATAGATACGTCGCCGAAAGATAAGTCATGATCTTTCCATTTGCCGCGGTATTTCTCTGATGCATCTCCATTATCTCGGAGAAGATATTACGGTCATTAGGTTCCGTAAATGATTCGATCGTCTGCATGCACGGAAATGACTGGAATCCAAATTCACTCATGAAACGGAAATGATGTTTTCTGTATGCAGTAAACGGATCACCGCCATGCCATACTCCCCAGTAATGTGCATCACCTATATTCTCTTCAAACGGATCATCAAAGTTTCCGCCTGATGACGGTGATGACGGCCAGTAGAACGTTACCGGATCTTCTACCTTAAGGATCTTCGGGATAATGTATTCATACAGCTTGATATAATCGAAGTACTGTTTCTTTGAAGATCTCCATGACTGCATCACGTACTGCGTCTCCATCTCGTTATTACCGCACCATAGACCGATGCACGCGTGATGACGCAGTCTTCTTATTACACCAATAAATTCTGCTCTTAGATTATCTTCAAATGAATCTGTAAGTTCATAGCTGGCACATGCGAACATGAAATCCTGCCAGATGACAAGTCCCAGTTCATCAGCGATATCATAGAAATAATCATCAAGATAATACCCGCCGCCCCATACTCTTATCGCGTTATTATGCGCTTCTACTGCATCGGAGAGCAGTTTTCTTGTCCTCTCAGGTGTTACCCTTGAAAGCACGTTATCTTCTGGAATATAGTCAGATCCCATGACAAATATGGGAAGTCCGTTTACCGTAAAATCAAATTTCTGACCTTCCTTCTTATCCTCGGCTATCTGTGGTCCGATATGCGGATCTCTCTTTTCATCAGGCACGGGTGAAATATCTACCGTAAGCGTGCGGAGACCGATTCTCTTTTCGTTCCGGTCAAGTTCTTCTCCTGATTCATCATCGATAAGCTTAAACACAACCGAATACATATCCTGTCTGCCATATCCATTCGGCCACCAGAGCTTAGGATTTTTTACCGCGATCTTCCCATCTTTATCAAAAGGCGATGTATGACCTTCGGGATCAGTCAATGTGATCTCTATATGTGTTCCCGGCGCGCAGACCGGATCAGTCACTGCTGATGCTGTTATATCGACTTCTGTTGTATTATTGCCGTGTACTCCTACAGATTCGATCTTATGATCCTGATGAATACGTATATCATCTGAGAATCTGGCTTTGTTTACACCCAGTAGTGTGACCGGACGATAGATTCCGGCATCGGGCAGTCTCGGACCCCAATCCCACCCGAACATACAGTGGCATTTACGAAGCTGCGGGAAACCGTCCATGCATTCCTGACTTCCATATGTCATCACTTTTGAATATGCATCACTGATAAACTTGTTAGGCGAGAATATCTTTACCGTGAGTGTATTCTCTCCATCTACGATGTAATCTTTTACGTCAAATTCATAACATCTGTGCATGTTCTCAGTATGTCCGAGTTTGTGACCGTTTAGGTCAACGTCGGAAAGTGTATCAATTCCGTCGAATCTGAGTATAACGCGGTCTGAACCTTTTATCTTTTCATCCACGCTGAAATGTTCTGTAAAAACAAAATCATTTTCCATAAGCTTGCACGCGTCAAGCTCGTTCTCCCTGTAAAACGGATCCGGCATCAATTTCCTGTCAAGCAGAGCAGAATAGACACTGCCCGGCATCTTCATCGGAATCGGATCGGATTGAATATTGTAGACATTTTTGTCCGGAATGGTCAATGACCATCCATCCGATAACTTTTGTTTAATCATGTTACACCTCCATAAATTACTTATTTAATACTGCTTTATTGCGTCATAATCATAATGAGGGCATGTTGATCACCGTCAGCATGTCCTCATTCCCCTATGATTTAACTTATACTTTCAGTCTCTCCCTCGTTTATACAACTGTATCCAGATTCCACTCTTCATGAATCTTTGGTACATCCGATATAAGTCTCTTTGTATATGCTTCCTGTGGATTAAGTATCACGTCATCTGCAGTGCCATGCTCAACAAATCTGCCATGTTCCATGATGTATACCTGATCGGATATATAATATGCAAGTCCGATATCATGTGTGATAAAGATGATAGTCATCTTCGTCTCATCACGCAGCTTAAGGAGCATATCGAGGATAGTCGCTCTGCTGCAGGCATCGACCATTGATGTAGGTTCATCGGCTATCAGGATCTTCGGCTTGAGCAGAAATATACGTGCGATCATAAGTCTCTGCATCTGTCCGCCTGATAGTTCGAACGGATACTTGTTCGTAAGTTCCGCGAACTTAAGGTTGACGAAACTGCATGCCTCTGTCATCATCTCTATCTTCTTATCTTTAGGAAGATTCTTGCCGCCTCTCATTGCGATGCAATCGAGCAGTACTGAATCGATCTTATTGAAGATGTTGTATGATGCAAACGGATCCTGGAAAATAGCCTGTATATTCTTCCAGTATTCTTTCTTGCTTGCCGATGTCTTTATGTCTCTCGGTTTGCCATCAAAGAATATCTCGCCTTCTGATATCGAGATAAGTCCAAGTATCATCTTAGAGATCGTCGTCTTTCCAGATCCTGACTCTCCAACGATCGATATTACATCACCCTTCTTGAAGTCAAAGTCGACATGATCGACAGCGAGCGTTTTCGTCTTGCCTGAACCGAATATCTTTGTAACGCCTTTTCCTACAAGGAATGACTCTTTGCTGCTGTCTCCATTACCGGTATCAGGTGCCGGTTTTACATTCTCATTCGGATTTTCCATCAGCGTACGCCTCCCTTATCTCTTTTTCTGTCATGTAGCATCTGAACATTCTGTCATTTTCATGCGTTTCAGCGATTCCGTGAAGCATACATGCAGGTTTCGCATATTTGCATCTGTCTGCAAATCTGCATCCTTTAGGCGGATTTTTAAGGTTCGGAGGGGTTCCTGGAATTGCCGTAAGCTTATGTCCACGTATACCAGCTTCCGGTACTATTATCGAACCCATAAGACCCTTTGAATATGGATGCAGCGGATCAAATACCATCTCCTTTGCAGTTCCTGCTTCAACGATCTGCCCCGCATACATTACCATGATATCGTCTGTGACATTATACAGAAGCGGCAGTTCATGTGTGATAAAGATCATCGTCTTGATTATCCCTGTCTCCATAAGCTGACGCATCATCTTTATTACCATCTTCTGTGATGTAACATCAAGTGCTGATGAAGGCTCATCTGCGATCAGGATCTTCGGTGAGAGTATCGTGCTTATCGCTATGACTGTACGCTGTTTCATGCCGCCTGAAAGTTCTACCGCATGCTTCTGAAGTACATTTTCCGGAAGTCCAAGCTTTTCAAAACGTTCTTTTGCAAGGTCATAGATTTCCTTTTTTGTAGCTTTAGGATTATGTGCGTGGATTACGTCATTAATGAACTCAATAATCTTCATAGTCGGATTGAGTGCATTCATAGCTGCCTGCGGAATATACGCGATCTCATTTCCCAGGATATGCCTTCTTACATCATCCGGTTTCATCTTAGTTATTTCTTTATCTTCTATCTTTATCGTACCGCTCTGATAATGAAGCGGCGGGAAATAGTATCCCATCAGTGAAAGCGCAAGTGTTGATTTTCCACACCCGGATTCTCCTGCGATACCAAGTGATCTTCCTTCATAAAGCTTCAGTGATACACCATCTACAGCAAATACATCTTCGCCATATCGGGTAATATATTTTGTCTTGAGGTTATCAACCTCCATCATGACTTTTCCCTTATTGTCAGCCATTTATTATCTCCTTCCGGTCTGTCTCATGATATGTCTGATCTTCTTTGTCTCAGATGCTTTCACCTTTTTTCGTGACCTGCGGCTTAGCACCGTACATCTGCTAATCGCGCAGCTGAGGATTGAATACCTGATCCATACCGGTATTCATAAGGTTCAGCGAGAAAGAGATCAGTGCGATGTCAAGTATTACCGGCATAAATGCCCACCACTGTCCATTAAGATGTGCGCTGTATGTCATTGCCCAGTTCATCATAAGACCAAGTGTTGAGACCTTTGTTGTCGCGGGTCCCAGACCCAGCATTGAAAGCTGTGCTTCTGAAAGGATTCCTGAAGATATCTGAAGTATCAGTGCCATAACTACATATGATGCGATATATGGAAGGATATCAAAGAATACTATCCTGCCAAGACTGTGACCTGAAAGCTTCGAAAGATTAACGTGATCACGGTTACGAAGTGATATTACCTGCGATCTTACGGAACGGCATGTCCATGTCCAGCTCGTAAGACCGATGATAAATGCGACCATCATTACGCCCCTCCCATTCTTGCCTATGCTGTATGAGATAAGGATAAGAAGAATGAAGCTTGGTATTACCGTAAACAGATTCGTTATGAACATTATGAAATCATCAAATGTTCCTCCGATGTATCCAGACAAAAGACCTAGTGTAAGACCGATTGCTGTTGCGATAAGTCCTGCCACAATTCCGATCTTGAGTGATGTCTTTGTCGCAGAAACAAGTTCTGTCAGAACATCTCTTCCAAAATTATCTGTTCCAAGGATAAATGTCCTTTTTGAATTGATCTTGCTCGTATTAACGTAATCTGTTGATGTAAGTGTTCCTGACTGCTTAAGTTCACCGGATTCAGCATCCTCTGTTGCGATGATCGTATCCGCATCTGACATCGCAGCGATTATCTTCTTGTTCAGGTTACGATAATCACGCTTCTGTGCCGATGTCATTCCAGTCTGTTTTACAGTCTCATCGTATTTGCTTGTCCAAAGAGTGGCAAGTGCCTCTGCATCTGTAACATCGATATCGGAAGCTTTTACTCCGCCGTACTTTTCAAGCCATTCCGCCATACGTGATCTTGTAGTGATATCCATTGCGGCTTCAAGCTTGGCATTTCCTGCTTCTACGTTAAGTGTATACTGCGATGTTCCTGCAACTTCCTGCGATGATACATATGTGCCCGGTTCAAAGAATGAGCCCTGTCCGATCATCTGAAGAGGATCGGCATTATTGAACAAAGGGTATATCAGTGAAAACAATACCAAGAAAAGGAATATACACGCACCGATCATAAACTTCGGAGAGTGCAATAACTGTTTCATTTGCTGTTTCATATTCTCTCCCTCCTCAGCTTTCCTGCTGTGCCGCTTTGACACGCGGATCGATTACGCCATAGATAAGTTCTATAGCAAGGTTAGCGATAAGTACCATTATCGTGATGATAAGTGTGCATCCCGAAATAAGCGGATAATCACGACCTGTGATCGCCGATAGCAGTGTACTTCCAAGTCCCGGATAACTGAAGATTATCTCTGCCACAAGAGCACCGCCGATCATAGTACCTATCGACATAGCAAGTCCTGTAACCTGAGGAAGCATAGCATTATGGAATACATATCCCGTGATCTTATTATCCTTTATTCCAAGAAATCTGCTGTATTTTACATAATCTGCATTCAATTCATATATTGACATAGATCTCATACCGATTGCCTGACCTCCGATTGTGATCAGAACGATCGACCAGAACGGAAGCTGATAATGGGATATTATCGATTTGAAGAACGTCCAGCTCACGTTAGGTATCATGTCAAATCCATACCCTCCGCTCGTAGGTGCAAGATGAAGTTTTATACCAAATATGAAAAGAAGGATTACCGCCATACCAAATGCCGGTATATTTGAGAAGAACAGGAAAAGAGGAAGAACTATCTTATCCCAGCCGCTCTTTCTATATGCTGCTACAGCACCAAGTACGTTACCGATGATCCAGCCTACTACGATTGCCGGCAGCTGCAGACATATCGTCCACCAAACTGCACTGCTGATAACGTTTGAAACCGTACGCGGATACTGGCTGAATGAAACACCAAGATCTCCATGGAAAAGGTTTTTGACATAGATGAAAAACTGAACAACAAGTGGTTTGTTCGTTCCGAACTTTTCTGCATAATCGTTATATATCTGCTGAACTGCTGTCTTACTCGTTACACCTTCCGCTGCCTGTGAGACCATTGTTGCGACCGGATCGCCCGGCATGAGTCTTGGCAGGAGGAAATTCAGCAGTACTGCAATGACAAGTGTTACCAGATACCAGATGATCTTTTTCCGGTAGTATTTTTTCATTTTCAGTCCTCACTTCCCTATACATATGCTGTACATGTACAGCAATATACTTATTTTTTATACTCGCATTTTAAGGTCTTTTATTTTATATCAGAATCCCCACTCATAAGTATGGTAAGATCGGCGATATTACTTTCTGCCGGCTCTTTTTCGAAAAAGCTTAACATTGGGAAATAGTTTTCGTATTTACTTTGAAAAAAAGGCCATGTCTGCCATAGGCAAACATGGCCTTAGCTCACTTCAGATTACTTTGTGTTTGTTATCTGATAAAGAGCTGCAATTCCGTAACCATCACTGCAGATCTCAGGCGGGATATTGCTTCCGTCATCCTTTGCAGGGAAGTTGGTCCATACAGATTCATTAACTGTATCGAATACGATAGGTCTGTACATAAGTGAGAAACTAGGAACATCTGTAAGCCAGATCTTAGAAAGTTCTGTGTAATCCTTCTTAAGTTCTGCTTCATCAGTTACATAAGGGATCTCAGTAAGTATCTTATCGGCATCAGCATTTGTATAATGTCCGAAGTTGCCGACTGTGTTAGGATTAAGGTCGTTATATGAGCTTGAGAGATAACCCATGCATCTTGTGTAAGGGCATGATATAGCTGCACCTGCAAGAGAATACATGATCATATCAAAGTTGCCTGTTGAATAATCTGTTGTCCATGTAGGAGCATCAGGGAAATATGTCTCGATATCAATACCGATATTCTTGCCGGCTGCTGCTACGATTTCAAGTGATGCATTCCAATCTGACCATCCATCAGGGCACTCAACCTTGAATGAAAGATCCTTGCCATCGATATCTCTTACTCCGCTGTTATCTGAATCAACGATTCCAGCATCATCAAGAAGTTTCTTAGCGCCATCAACATCCTTGCCTGCAAATGCAAGATCTTTGAGTGCGTCATTATCAACAAGCTTCTGCTCTCCGTCTGTAGGATTCATAAGTGAACGAGGAACCTCTTCAAATGTCGGGCACTGGTTGCTCATTGCAGATGCGATGATCTGATCATAATCAACTGCCATTGCGATAGCTTTACGAACTGTTGCGTTGTCAAGTCCCGGCTTGTCACAATTGAAGAATACTGAAGGAAGAACTGCGCAAAGGTTGTAAGGAGCATCATCATAATATGTTGAGATCGGAAGTCCATCATCTTCCCAAAGTTTCTGAACATCAGCTGTGAACTGCTGAGATACATCAACTTCGCCAGCCTTAAGAGCTGTATCACCTGATGCGTTATCCTTGTAGATGTTATGTGCGATGTACTTAGGTGCAGGAAGCTTGCCCCACATAGAAGCTGCCTGTCCCCAATAGTTGTCATCACGCTGCAGAACTACCTTCTGATCTGAGCTGTAGAACATCTTGTAAGGTCCTGATGAAACAGCATCTTCCATTGTATCAGCTTTGATCTTATCAGCGTCTCCGCCGTTTCTTTCATCAACTGTCTTGATATAAGCTTCAGACATGATATACATCTTAGGGATAAGATCGAGAACCTTAAGCGGGTTAACTGCCTTGTCGCCATCCATCTTTGCCTTGATGATTACTGTTGTATCATCAGGAGCTTCGATAGAATCAATGTATGTAGAATAATCTGAGCCAAGGCTTGTCTTATACTTAACGTTAGCATCATAAGTAGCCTTTACATCAGAAGCCTTCAGCTGGCTGCCATCGTTGAACTTGGCATCAGATTTAATCTTAACTGTAAGTTCTGTCTGAGTATCATTCCATGTATAATCACCATCAGCGATAAGCGGATAAAGCTTGCCGTCGAGCATGTTGTACATGTAAAGTGTCTCCCAAACAAGTTCACGCGCTGTATCATTCTGCTGCATTACCATGTTGTTTGAGTTAGAGCTCATAGGGTTCCAGTCATTAACTTTGCTCCACTGCAGACCTGAATAATAAAGTGTTTCATTTCTGGGTGTTGTGCCAGTTGAAGCATCGCCCTCTGTCTCAGCTGTTGTAGCTGCCGTGCTGGCCGCTGCTGTACTAGCTGCTGTTGACTCAGCCGCAGCACTTGATGGTGCAGCTGAACTTGCTGCCGGTGTTGTAGATCCGCAACCTGCAAGCATTGACGCGCCCATTGCTGCTGCAATTCCAAGCGCAAGTATCCGTTTACTCTTCATAAAATATACCTCCCTTTTTTTGTACCGCCATGTTTTTATGTGGTTTGGCGGTCTGATAGTTAAATTATATTGGCACATTGACCAAATGTCAATAGTTTAACACGTGTTCACGGGCACTTTTTACAGTACATATTTCCCCTTATTGTCTCAATTGTGCTGGCAAATGTTCACAATTGTTGTATTTGCGCTATTTTGTATCACTTTTAGTGTACATGTTGCATATTTCGTCTTTCTTTATGCATTTAGCTGCTTTTTTTTGCGGATAACTAATTTTTAGCCTTGCATAAGGTTATGAAAAACCGACCGTATATGTTTATACGATCGGTTTTGTTTAAGTTTATCATAGAATTATTTTCCCACGTATCACGGATTGTGCAGTATTGCCGCTCCGACGAGTCCCGGTCCGGTATGCACAGCAAGCGAAGCTGTGATCTGATCAGGTCCTATAGTCTTTCTCTTACCCGTTCTTTCAAGAACCATGGCCTTAGCTATCTCTGTCTCAGCCTTTGCATCTCCATCAGCAAATACGAGCCAGTCGTTCTCACCGTTACACGCATCGGCGATTATAGACGTAAGTTTCTCGCGTCCTTTCTGACTTCCGCGTACCTTTGCGACAGTATAATATATACCATCCTCGCCGCACGATATGATCGGTTTCAGATGAAGCATACTTCCGACTACCGATGTGACGTGCCCTATCCTTCCACCTTTCTCAAGAAACTTAAGCGTATCCATATAAAAGAAAACCTTCGAATCATAAACCTTTTCCTGAAGTTTCTTCACGACTTCATCATACGGCATGCCTTCTTCAAGCTTTTTTGCCGCCCATATAGCAAAGACTCCGCTGCCTACAGAAATACTCTTTGTGTCAAATACAAAACATGTAAGTTCAGGGACACTCTCCGCTGCCAGGCGAACCGTATTACCCGTTCCGCTAAGCCCGCTTGAGATACATACAGCTATCGCATGCGTATATCCTTCCTCTACTAATTCATCTAATTTTCCCTTGATCTCATCCATAGTCGGAGTAGACGTAGTAGGTATCTCCTCAGGAAATCTCTCATATACCATCTTGGGATCTATATCGACCCCATCACTGTAATCTTTCTCCGGATACATTATATGAAGCGGAATAACCTTCATATTATATTTATCAACATATTCTTTAGGTACATCTGATCCTGAATCTACGATTATCGCTGTCTTCATATTATCCACTGTTCCGCCATCCTGTCTCATCGAAGTATGTGTTGTCGCATTATCTAGTTTTCATTACTACTTTATGTAGTTTAATGCAGCGTATGTGCTATGTCAATATTATTTTCAAACAACTGACATCTTATTTTCCCAAAATGCACAAAAAAGCGGTGAAGCAATGCCTCGCCGCCTTTCATCAGATCATACATATTTATGTGCTGCTATTGTTTACCATCATGTGCCTTCTTCATAACAATCTGTAATGTGCATTGTTATTACTTACATAACCACAAGATAGTTTTGACATTATTATCCAAAGTATCTCTTAAGCAGTCCTGCAAATGCTCTGCCGTGTCTGGCTTCATCACGTGCCATCTCATGAACTGTATCATGGATCGCATCGTGATTTGCTGCCTTTGCGCGCTTTGCAAGATCAAACTTTCCTGCTGTTGCGCCATTTTCAGCTTCAACTCTCATCTCAAGGTTCTTCTTTGTTGAATCAGTAACGACTTCGCCGAGAAGCTCTGCGAATCTGCTCGCATGATCTGCTTCCTCGAAAGCCGCCTGACGGTAATACATTCCGATCTCAGGATATCCTTCTCTCATAGCGACTCTGCTCATCGCAAGATACATGCCGACTTCTGAACACTCGCCGTTAAAGTTCGCTCTGAGATCATTCAGTATATCCTCGCTTACACCTTTGGCAACTCCTACAACGTGTTCTGCAGCCCATGTCATCTCACCTTCCTGAGCCTTGAATTTCTCAGCCGGTGCTCCGCACTGAGGACATTTCTCCGGAGGATTGTCCCCTTCATAAACGTATCCGCATACCTGACATACATATTTCATAGTTTTGTTCTCCTTTTGTATTTTATTTAACGGGCTGTTCACTCGTTATCGCGTAATTGATATCAGTAATCATTACTGATATCTTTATTATACATAGTTATTTCCTTGTGTCAAGAATATTCTCAATTATTTTTTTGACAGAAAAGACCAGCTATTTTATTTATGTAAAAGATGCCAGAGAAGAACAGTTGTTTTCTATAGTAAAAAAAGCTGCACCTGATATAACAGTGCAGCTGAATATATTTTAGAAATAATTCTATTTCAAGTATGCCTACGTTAATTTGAAACCGTTTATGCCGATCATGGCTACATCAACTTGAAACCGCTTATGCTGATCATCGCCTACATAATTTTCTCAAGTGACATGAGCATCACGCTCACAAACAGCAGTCCGCACGATACCCATATCGCATGGATCCCGAACATGATAGACAGCCTGCCGCCTATCCCTGCTCCTATCGCAAAGACAAATATGATTCCGAAATAATATGCCGCCTGTTTAAGCTGGCTCCGCTTGTGTTCCCGAAGATATATCGATAACGCCGCTGTCCCGCTCCTTATATTTCCTATGCACATCGTGCTGGCATAAGGGAATCCGCCTACCTTTCTAAATGACTGTACCTGCATCGCACATGCAAATGAGACAAGTGCTGTCGCGGCCATATTGAGCGGCTGTCCCATGAAGCCAACCGCGAACAGTATCATGATCTCGGCAATAAGTATCGCCTGTCTCCAATGTATCTTCTGCGCAAATTTATATTTGTTCTGTACATTCTCTGCAACAAGTACCCCTGCGGAGAATGAAAGAAGCGGCAGCAGATACCTAAGCCCATCTCCCCATTCTCCCATCATGATATGCTGGCTCATTAGAACAACATTTCCCGTCTGTGCATTCGAGAATACCTTATTTCTCGTATAATATGTATACGCATCCTGAAAGCCTCCGGAAAGCGCCAGCACTGCGCAGTTGATAAAGGCTTCCGACATCTGTACATGCTTTTGCAGTGGGACTACCTTGGAATTACTTTTCTCGTTACTCATGTATCCTCCATACCAATGCTTATTTTTTGCTTATAATACACTCATGTTATTCTTATATCACGTCAAACAAAACCAGCACCATGATAAAACAATATCTGATGAATCGCAATCCTTGATTTCGATTCTCTATACTGCATCACCTGTTCTCTAAACTGCATCACCTCAAACAATATCATGCTATAGTGATGTATTTTTTGTTGTCACAAGATTTCTCCGTATTTTCATATTTCGTGTAGGTAAAATATAAAAATATTCAATTTTACAGTACCTGTAGGTATCTGCCTCATTTATACTGTATTTTTTCATCAAGAAATGATTACGATAGAATGCGATACAGTATCTACGGAAAACGTCAGCTCCTGTACTGTAATAAAAAAAACATTAAGGGGGTCTGTTTCCAAAAATTGCAGTAATTGCAACATGAATGTTCATATATACTGTATTTTTCTTTTGTCAGAATGGTCTTCCAAGGTATCGACCCCTTGATTCATACCAAAAATACAGTACCTGTAACAATTCAAGCCAAATATACTGTATGACTTTTTGGTGGGAATAAAATCGAAATCAAAAATACAGTATAGAAAAGGTGTTTACCTCAGAATACTGTATTACCAATCATTTTCAACTGAGAACAATTTACACACTTTTCGGACTTGACTAATAATTCCATTACGTGATGCATCTATATTATGTAAACCATTCCCGGCTCAACAAAAATACATCACAATAATACATTTCTCTACTGTGTGATGCAAATAAACTTGCCTCCTCGTTCCTGCAATTGTTGCATGCCATCATTCTTATGGTATTGCCATCCATTCCTATGTTTGTTAATCCCTTTCTATGATTGTTAATCCCTTCCTATGATTGTTAATCCCTTCCTATGATTGTTAATCCCTTCCTATGATTGTTAATCTGCTCCTATGGTTTGTTAATCTGCTCCTATGATTGTACATTGAAAAAGACTAGTTTCCTATGCTTGACGCTTGTTATAATTCTGCAGAAATGATATTATTGCCGCAGATATATTTACATATCTTATTACAGATATCATGACATGTATCATTACATATGTATCTTCTATATAGAGAAGTGAAAAGAGAAAACAATGGAAGCATCTGAAAGAAGAGAGAGAATACTTGAGACTCTGAAGAATTCCGAAAAACCTGTAAGCGCGACAGCACTTGCTGATATATTCAAGGTAAGCAGACAGATCATCGTTGGTGACGTAGCACTTCTGCGTGCAGCTGACAATGACATATCCGCGACACCGAGAGGCTACATACTGCAGACTGCCGCGCAGCCAGGCATAGTCAGGCAGATCGCGTGCCGCCACAAACCCGACGAGATGCAGGAAGAGCTATACGCGATGGTCGATCAGGGATGCACCGTACGCGATGTCATAGTTGAGCATCCGCTATACGGTCAGATTACTGGAAGTCTTCACGTCTCAAGCCGATATGATGTCGACCAGTTCATCGAGAAATGCAGACAGAGTGAAGCACGCCCGCTGTCAGATCTTACCGGTGGAATACATCTCCATACAGTGATATGCCCGGATGAAGATACTTATCGGCGCGTAAAAACATCGCTCAGAAACCTGGGATTTCTTTTCGAGCGATGACCTTCTTTTCTTTATACAAAACCGCTGACCAGAAAGTCATTACCGTTTTATATCAAGAAGTTTCCTGTAATATACCGTCGCTTCCTTATACATTCTGTGCTTTTCAAGATACTTTATCATCACACTGTATAGATCTTCAAGCATGTCCGATTTTCCCATTTTCTCATAGTATGGGATTATCTCAGACTTGACCTCGCTGTAAAACTTCCCGTCAGTAAAATGATTTACCCACAGATATTCAAACCTTATCGCAGGGTAGTGCCTGTCATTCTTATATTCGTCTGACATGAATCTGGCGATCACTTTGTCACGTTCATCCCTTTCACCCATCATTATGCATGAATAGATGTAATTATACGCTGCAACGACACGACATCTGCCGTGTGTCATTGCCATTGCGCTCCACAAATGGCATTTCTTATAGTCCCCCATTCGCATGTACATATTTGCATAATTATTATCGACCGAATTAACGAGCTCCTCGGTCGATATATACTGCAGGGAATTAAATGCCGCTGAAAGGTATTTCTCAGCCATATCAAACATTCCCAGCTCCGAATAACAGCAGCCGAGATATGATTTGCACCAGACCGCGCTCTGAAATCTTCCACCGGTCTCGTAATTATCAAGTGCCTTCTCAAAATTAAAGATTGCCTGACCCTTATCATTGCTGCACGAAAGCGCAACTCCGGTAATATAATAGAGCCATGTCGTCTTTCTTATCTGTGCCGCCTTTTTCAGCCTTTCGATGCCTTTGTCATTCTTATCATCTCTTGCATATATTGTCCCGGAAATAAAAAGATACCAAAATCTCAGATTGTCCGGAAATGATTCATATATCTCATCAAGCATCTGGATATCAGAAGCCTGATCTTTCATAAGCTTACCCTTGACAAAATAAAGATAGATCATCGAATAGACTTTATATTCAAACCAAAATGGTGATGTTTTCAGCACATCTTCATAGACCTTCAGTTTTTCATACTCATTCGTACTCGATTCACAGTCATAGTCTTCAATATGCGTGAGCATGTTTTCCATGATCGTATGAATATGCTGTATATCCTTCGGAACCGTCATCTCAGAAACATCAAGTTTTTTCAGTACTGCTGCTATCTGATCATCATGCAGCTTCTTTTTTCCATTTTCAAAATAACTGAGATGGCTGATTGAACAGATGCCATGCGCCACATACCCCTGCGTATATCCTTTCTCAAGACGCAGGTATTTCACCCATGCACCCGTAAATGCAGAATCGCTGCTGTTATCTGTTACTCCGTTTTTTATCATATCTGCCCTCCGATGCTGCCATATCTATCTCTTACGTATCTGTGCTGTCGTATCTATGCTGCAACTTCCTAATGTTGGTCGTATCTATGTACATCTGGCACCGGCGCACCACGACTGTTTATCGTTTCCCTGTGTCTTCCAAGTCTATGATTCATCATGTTATTAGGCGCTTTTGTAGTATTTTCACACTTATATGTGAAATTATACCATTATTTAAGCAAATAAGAATGCAGTATTTTCTTCACGCTGTTTTGATTGCTTTCACCTTACCATAGAGATATGATTTTATTCACAAAGGCGCTGTCCAGCTGATAACCTGACTTATCCTTGTCATCTATCAAATCGATGCCGGTCTTGCTAATCCGAAATCAACTTAAATAAGGAGAATCCATGAAAAAAATTTTAAGCCAATATAAAGGGCTCCCAAAAGATCTATATTATATATGCGTTGCACAGATTGTAAATCGTTTTGGCGACTTTGTCATTCCATTCCTGACGCTATATCTCACGTCGAAGCTCGGACTCTCATCTTCATTTGCCGGAGTTATCGTGATGACAGCTTCCATAATCGGCATGCCTGCCGCGATGATCGGCGGAAAGACTGCAGATCTTGTGGGAAGAAAGAAAGTCTACATGATATTTCAGTTTCTCGCAGCCGTATTCCTTATTCCATGCGCATTTACAATGAACCCGTGGATCACGATAATATGTCTGCTCACATCATCCTTCTGTGGAAGCGCTCTGCGCCCTGCATTCATGGCGATGGTGACTGACATCCTTCCGACTTGTGACAGACAGGCCGGGCTCTCACTCAACTATCTTTCGATAAATGTAGGCGTGGCGCTCGGACCTCTCGTAGCCGGATTTTTATTTAACAAATATCTTCCAATATTCTTCATTGGAGACGCTATCACTTCATTTGCCGCAATCGCACTCATAGCTTTGGGCGTAAAGGAAAAGACGAGCGCGCAGATAGAGAGTGACGTCACATCAGATGATGAGCTCAAGGAAAATAAGGGATTCTTCCGCATGCTCATATCCAGGCCGCAGCTACTGTGCTTTATGTTGCTACTCATCATTTACGATTTTGTATATTCGCAGCACGCTTTTTCAATTCCGCTCATCCTTGAAGATATATTTGCTGAAAAGAGCTCCTCATATTACGGTATCATGATGAGTGTGAATGCCATTACGGTACTCGCGCTCACGCTGCTCATCACCGCTGCTGTCAGGCATCTGCACCAGCTCTCAATCATGGCACTCGCCGGCATAACGTTCGCTGTCGGCTTTGGCGGTATAAGTCTTGTCAAGGGATTACCGTCACTCATTCTGCTAACCATGATATGGACATCTGGCGAAATACTTGAATCGATATCATCCGGCGTATTTATTGCCGCAAACAGCCCTGTCAATTTCAGAGCCCGCATACAGTCGATGACTTCAATAATATGGCTCATCGGCGCATCCCTTGGCACGTTCATATGCGGCATATGTATTGACAGATTCGGCAGCGACGGCATAGGACGTCTCTTATTTACCCTCTCATTAATCGCATCCGCGCTGATGTTCATACTAAAGTGCAGAGTAAAACGCTCGGACATTCCTTAACCTCTGATTGACAAATAAGACCTCCGACTGTATAATCCGTTTTACAGGTGTCTTGACACCTGTGTACTCAGGCTATATGCTGAATATAGTCATTGAGCAACAAACACCTTAGAACAATATACAGATAATCCAACAATCTTATAACCCGGAGGTTTTATCAGACAATGAGCAAATTCAAAGCATTTCTCAAAAAGAAAGATATCGTCATATCGCTCAAACGCTATGGCATAGACGCACTCGGAGCAATGGCGCAGGGACTCTTCTGCTCGCTCCTCATCGGAACGATCATCAACACGCTCGGAACGCAGTTCGGCATAAGTTTTCTGACCCGGACTGTTGCAACCGTAGCAGGTGCTGAATATACAGTAGGCGGTCTCGCGACAGCTATGAGCGGTCCCGCGATGGCAGTTGCGATAGGATACGCGCTCCACTGTCCGCCGCTTGTCCTCTTCTCACTTATAACAGTCGGCTTTGCGTCAAATGCGCTCGGCGGCGCAGGCGGCCCGCTCGCAGTCTTATTTGTCGCAATCATCGCTTCTGAAGTCGGCAAGGCCATATCGAAAGAGACAAAAGTCGATATACTTGTGACTCCGCTTGTCACGATAGGCGTCGGCATCGCGCTGTCCGCATGGTGGGCACCGGCTCTCGGCGCAGCTGCCATGAAAGTCGGAAGTCTTATAATGATGGCGACCAACCTTCAGCCATTCCTCATGGGCATCGCAGTATCCGTGCTTGTAGGTATCGCTCTTACACTTCCCATCTCATCCGCTGCTATATGTGCCGCGCTCAGTCTTACCGGGCTTGCAGGCGGCGCCGCTGTCGCAGGATGCTGCGCGCAGATGGTCGGCTTCGCTGTTATGTCTTTCAAGGAAAATAAATGGGGCGGTCTCGTTTCTCAGGGCATTGGCACATCAATGCTCCAGATGGGCAATATCGTAAAGAACCCGAAGATCTGGATCGCGCCTATCCTCACTTCCGCGATCACAGGTCCTATCGCGACATGTGTCTTCCACCTTCAGATGAACGGCACTCCCGTTTCTTCCGGAATGGGCACATGCGGACTCGTCGGTCAGATCGGTGTCTACACCGGCTGGATCAACGACATCGCCGCCGGAACCAAGACCGCAATCACAGGCATGGACTGGTTCGCGCTCATAATGATCTCATTTATCCTGCCCGCAGTCATCTGCCCTATATTTAGTGCAATCGGACACAAACTCGGCTGGGTGAAAGACGGAGACATGACGCTCGCATAAACAGACGATGAGTTAAAAGCAGACCTCTTCCGGGGGGTCTGTTTTTTGTCCCCGCTATGGTGGTACAAATCGGCAGGTTTTAGTGCTAGATTATCATCAGCAGTCAACCAGTATAAGCAGCGTCGCTGCAGTGAATATCGCCGAAATTCCTGATGGATGCAAGATTGTATATGCATCATTCAGTGCAAAGAATGTAGGAAAAGATTCGTGTTCAGTAATGTATGCCGATTTCAGCGGATATGCAAATGATTCCGCATGTGACCAGTTCTATTCTCTTGAGGGACTTGGCAAATGCGGAATGGATTTCACCAGCACACTCTCAGCCGGCAGAAATATAGACGGAACAGTTGCGTTCGCAGTTCCTGAAGATGCCACTGAACTGGAGATAGAATATAGGCCCAACATATTGCTTGATAAAGTTATCGTATTCAAAGTGCCTCTTAACTGATAGATCAGTTTCATGATTAGTTTCATGATTAGTTTCATGATCACCTAACGCAATGATACGCAGCATCATAGTACTACTGCTGCTTCCGATTGCCTCGCGCAGTGATACACAGCATCATAGTACTACTACTGCTTCCGATTGCCTCGCGCAGTGATACGCAGCATCATAGTACTACTGCTGCTTCCGATTGCCTCGCGCAGTGATACGCAGCATTATATC
>JAGPKJ010000013.1 GCA_018053995.1 Lachnospiraceae bacterium
TTCTATGACGACGTGCGTTTCTTCTTGCATCCTCTCTCGACTCTATCTCATCTGAGTTGCTTTCCTTTGCGCTATATGACTGCTTATCTATATCATCATCGGCTTTTTCGGATTGCTCCTCAGTATCATTCTCCGCCTTTTCCTCGGTAAATTCCACCTGATCATCTTGTGCTGCATTTTCTATGTTTTTTTCAGCAATCTGTTCATTAACATTTTTTTTGTGTTTTCTGCTCATGTACGACTCCTGCCTTGCTTTGATTTTAACACAACTTCATCATACTATATCTTTCTGTCTTTTTCTATGATTTTATACCTCTCCATTCGTGCTTCGCACGATGGAACCCATCGCTATTCGCGCCGTTCGGAGCTGCGCTCCTCACTGACGCGATGCTCGTCTTGGTTCCATTCGTGCTTCGCACGATGGAACCCATCCTCGCTATTCACGCAAAATAGAAGCGGGCATCGACACATTTATCATCGACACCCGCTCCTAGACTGCAATACCCAATGGACTATACCTCGCTTTCGAATATTTCGCGTCGTTCCACATCTATTTGTATGTTTGATACTGCAGTGTTCCGCATCTGATGGGTTTTTCACTGCACTTCGTGGACACTGATCACGATTTTTTTATTTTCATTGAGTTTATGTTATATTTCTGTGTTTCTTTCAATATTCCGGTGGTTCGTACCTCCCTTCCATTCGATTTCTTTTTTCTTCTCTTTTGATAGTTTTATGATATCGCATGTACGTATATTTGTCAATACACTTTTGCAAAATTAATGTTGTATTTATAATATTTCGCATTTCCCCGCTTGTATTTGTTATTTGTCGCATTATTTGCCCTATATACTGTTTATTTGCGTGTAATTGTCTGAATTGTTGTTATATTTCATTGTGTATACTTCAAGCTAAAGGTTTGATACACATAAAAAGAACCGCCATACTACCGCGCAGCATTACACTTTGTGCGCCTGCGGCATATGACAGTTCCTTTGGAATAATCATGTATTTTGTGGTTATGCTCTTGTTAATACAAATATATCATAGATTGCCTTGATCGCCGTTTCAAAATCCTCATTCTTAACTCCGATAATGATATTAAGCTCTGAAGACCCCTGATCGATCATCTTGACATTGACACGTGCGTGAGCGAGTGCAGAAAAGATTCTGCCTGCAGTTCCTTGTGTTGATTTCATTCCTCGTCCAACAACGGCTACAAGTGCAAGGTCTGATTCTATATCGATTGTGTCTGGCTGTGAAAGTCTATGAATCTCTGATACAACCTGCTGTTCACGATGCATAAAATCATCCTGATTGACGAACACAGTCATCGTATCGATTCCTGACGGTATATGCTCAAATGATATTCCGTTATCCTCAAATGCCTGAAGGACTTTCCTGCCAAAACCGACTTCAGAATTCATCATATCCTTATCGATATTGACTGCACAGAAGCCTTTCTTTCCTGCAATACCGGTAATTGTATATTCTGACTTCTGACATGTACTCTCTACTATCCATGTTCCGGAATCTTCCGGATCATTCGTATTTCTTATATTGATCGGTATGCCTTCTCTTCGTACCGGGAAGATTGCATCTTCATGAAGGACGCTTGCACCCATATATGAAAGCTCACGAAGTTCTCGATATGTGATAGTCTGGATTTTCTTTGGTGAATCGATTATCCTGGGGTCGGCTATCATAAATCCCGAAACATCTGTCCAGTTCTCATAGACATCCGCTTTTACCGCACGTGCGACGATCGATCCTGTAACATCTGATCCGCCTCTTGAAAACGTCTTTACTCTGCCGTCTTCATATGCACCATAGAAGCCGGGTACAACCGCGCTGTCCATCGAAGCCAGTTTCTCGCGCATAAGTTCATTTGTCTTTTCTGAATCGAATGTTCCGTCATCATTAAATCTGATAACGTCCGCAGCATCGACAAATTGAAATCCGAGGTATTCGCTCATAACGAGTCCATTCAGATATTCACCTCTTGAAGCGGCATAATCTACACCGATCTTATTTCTGAAATTCACATCTATCTTCTGAAATTCAGAGTCAAGACTGTAATTTATCCCAAGTCCCTCAATTATCTCATCATATCTGTCTTTTATGGCAGTGAGCAGTTTATCATACGCCTTGTTATTTTCAGCAAGCGAATAACATTTATAGAGCATATCCGTCACTTTTGTATCATCCGGATTTCTTCTTCCCGGAGCTGACGGAACAACAAATCTTCTTGATTCTTCACTCTTAACTATACTTCCGGCTTTTTCAAACTGAGCCGCGCTCGCAAGCGAACTTCCACCGAACTTGACAACCTTCTTCATCTGATTCTCCTCATATGTCATTCACTTTGAAAACAATCTGTCGATCATCTTGTATCCTTCAGGTACAAAATTGCCTGATGCCGCAGCCTCATGTTCGTTATAATGCCAATCATGATTCTGTTTTGCCGTAGAATCATAGATCATATACGGTATCGGGTCAGAAACATGTGTCCTTAGGCGCACCGGTGTCGGATGATCCGGCATTATAAGCATTCTGTATGGTTCTCCGGATGCATCAAGACCTTTACATACAGGAGCTATTATTCTTGAATCGAGATATTCTATCGACTTTACTTTCTTTTCAGCGCTGCCCTGATGTCCCATTTCGTCCGGTGCTTCTAGGTGCACATATGCAAAATCATATCCCTGCTTTAAAAGCGCATCCAGCGCCGCCTGAGCTTTACCTTCGTAATTAGTATTAAGTCCTCCGTTTGCTCCTTCAACATGAGCAACTCCCATCTCTGCTCCTGTAGCTATGCCTTTAAGCAGATCGACAGCGGAAATCATCATGCCCTTTTTACCGGTCTTCTTTTCAAATGAAGTGAGTGCGGGTTTAGTTCCTGCGCCCCAGAACCAGCAGCAGTTTGCAGGATTAAGTCCCTTTGCTATGCGGGCTTTGTTCAGCGGGTGATCCTTAAGGATATCGTAGCTCTTCTTCATCATCTCACGCAGTACCTTATCTTCCGGAAGATACTGCCCGATCTTCTGGGTGAGCACATCGTGCGGAGGTGTGAGTTCTACAACATGTCCGCCTTTCCATATAAGACAGTGCCTGTAGCTCGTTCCAAGATAGAACCTGTACTCATCGTTCTCAATCTCGTCTCTCACCGCATCAAGCAGGACTTTGCAATCTTCTGTGCTGATCTCATCTGCACTGTGATCTATTATCGTATGTTCCTCGAATGGTATATCTCTTTCATCGGAAATAGTAACGATGTTGCATCTTATCGCGACATCCTTATCCGTCATCGGCGCTCCGATGCTGAGTGCTTCGAGCGGTGATCTCCCTGAATAATACTTCTTGGGATCATATCCCAGAACCGCAAGATTAGCCACATCACTGCCCGGCTTCATGCCCTCCGGAATCGTCTTTACCATTCCTATCTCGCTCATTTCAGCAAGTCTGTCCATCTCTTCTGTCTTTGCATATTCAAGCGGAGTCTTACCGCCAAGCTCATCTATAGGCTCATCAGCCATACCATCGCCAAGGATCACGATATATTTCATTTTCTTTCTGCCTTCCGTCCCGGGTATCTGCTTACCCTGATTTTTGTATTAATTCAGATATCTATTTTTCGCATAGGAATGTACTTCAAATGCATGCTGTCTGTTACTGCTCTATACGTATCCTGTTGATCACATTCACTTTTGTCTCTGCATCCGCAATTGATTTTTCTGTCATGCTTCCTGTGATAAATGCATACTCTCCTGATACCTGTGCGGATATCTCTTCCTTCACATCAAAGATGTCTGCTGCTTTATCCTTATCTGCCGCATGTAGTCTCACGAAAAATCTATGCTTTATCTTGTCCATGCTCAAAAGTGCCATATCTTCTTCACTCCAATAGCATGATGTACATACTCCAAGATGTCTTACCGAATCAATGACATCAGAAACTACTGCACTGGCTGTCGGAAGCTTACCTGCTCCACTTCCGTAGTACATCGTATCCCCGAGTGTATTCCCGTGAACAAAGATCGCGTTAAATACGTCATTTACCATGAAAAGCGGATTATCATCGGAAATAAGAAACGGAGCTACCATAGCATAGATACCTTCATCGTTCTGCTCACTATTTGCAAGGAGCTTGATCGTACGTCCCATATAATGTGCATACTTGAAATCGTCTGCTGTAATCTTTGTGATGCCTTCTGTCGGAATATCACCAAACTTCACATTTTTTCCGCTCATAAGTGAAGAAAGTATGGCGATCTTACGGCACGCGTCAAATCCTTCAATATCTGCTGACGGATTCTTCTCTGCGTATCCAAGCTCCTGTGCCTTCTTTAGTGTTGCATCAAAATCAGCGCTTTCTTTGTCCATCTTTGTAAGAATATAGTTTGTCGTTCCATTCAGAATTCCGGAGATCTTGACGATCTTTTCCGGAGTAAGAGAATAGTTGAGCGGACGTATTATCGGAATTCCGCCACCTACACTTGCTTCAAAAAGATAATTACATTTATTTTCCTTGGCAAGTTTAATGAGCTCTGCTCCATGATTGGCTACCAGCTCCTTATTGGATGTGCAGACACTCTTGCCGGCCATAAGTGCTTTCTTTGAAAAAGTAAATGCCGGCTCATTTCCTCCCATTGTCTCGCAGATAACTTTGACTTCGGGATCGTTCAGAATGATATCAAAATCATGTACGACCTTCTTTTCATTCGGATCTCCTGGAAATTCACGCAGATCAAGAATATACTTGAGTCCGATCTCCTGTCCTGTTCTTTTTGTTATCACATCGCAGTTAGTCGTAAGAACCTCTGCTATTCCGCTTCCCACCGTGCCATAACCAAGTATCGCTGTCTGTATCATTCCGAACCTCCTTATTATTTGAACCATTCCTTGCAAATAAGAATGGCTGCTTTCATTCCTGTCCTACAACTTTAACGTTATGTACTCCACTGTGATTCTCCAGTTCTTTTAGCATCTCAGACATGTTGCCCGTCGTCTTCTGAACCTGAATACTGAGTGATAACGTTGCTACCCCGCTGACCGGGATACTCTGATGAATAGTAAGTATGTTAGCCCTGTACTGTGCGATTATACGCAACGCATCCGATAACAGTCCCGGCTCATCCTCCATCTGAAACATCAGTGTAAATGTCGTTCCCCTCGCGCTCTCATGAAAAGGAAAAATATCATTCTGATATTTGTAAAATGAACTACGGCTTATCCCTGTCCTGCTGATCGCTTCCTGCACAGATTCAGCTTTTCCTGATTCAATAAGCTGTTTGGCGCGCACTACGTCAACGAGTACCTGTGGAACCGCTTTTTTTCTGACAATATAGTATTCACCATTATCTATGTTGTCTTCGTTATCCATATCCATGTCTTTCTCCCACGGACATATATCCATGTTTTTATAGATATTGTCTTTGCAGTGCGTACACTTGTGCGCCAGTAAAAGATATCATAGCACAAGTGCACAAAATGGGCAACAACAAATTGTCTAATTTTAAGAACAATATTGACGAGATGATCGTCAAGGTTCAATTCGTGCAAAAAAGGAACGCACTTTCATTGTGCGTTCCTTTTGATGGTTAATGTATTATCATGTATCACCCATACCGGCAGCTTTTATTCTGCATCGTCTTTATCATCATCTTCAAAGAAGTCATCTTCGAAATCATCGTCGAAGTCATCATTGAAGCTGTCAAGATAATCCGGTCTGAAATAACGGTAGATAAAATATGCAACAGCAATCCCCGCCGCTATCGCAAGTATAACAGTAAGGATAACCTTAAGTGTTGACCCGTTCTTTTCTTCTTCATCTTCTTCGATCGCATCACGGATCTTATCAAGTCTTTCTGTATTAAGATCTCCACACTTATCTGCAATATCATGAAGTTTATCAACGACTTTGTTGTTTGTCATAAATTCACACCTCTTTGCAAAAGATATATTAGATTCATCAATCTGTACTAATATTCATTGTAACCATCCTGCGAAATGACATCATATCACGATAATCGATATGTTCTTTCACATAATAGTCTTCAGCATTTGTATTACCTATATAATAACACCATCAATAATAGTTTTCTACAATTTTTGCAACATTTTGGAACGATTTCAGATTTTCGTCAGTTTTGCAAAACCCGCATACATGATTTTCTGTCCGGCTTCATCAAATACGACTGTCACCTGCTTATCTTTTGATCCTTCTTCGATCTTCACGACAGTTCCCTCTCCGTATCTGAAATGGCTTACACGATCGCCTTCGCCATATCCAAGCTCTGTTCCAGTCGAAGCAGAATTTCTGTTTATCACGTCATTAACTCTGGCGAGATACGGCTTTTTTTCAGATGATGTCTTCTCCGGCGCATGTATCGCTCGCGGTTTTATAAATGCTTTGGGATGTGGAAGTTCAAAAGCATCTTCAGCAGGTCTGCCGTACTGTTCGTTGTAAGAAGACGATGATCCACGACTGTAGCTGCTGCTCCCGGTATAATTTCCACTACGACTGTAACTGCTATTAAAACTTCCGCTATATTCGCGCCTGTATCCATTTCCACTGCTGTTATAATCGCCGGTACGTCTGTAACCATCATTGCTATTACCGTTTGCGCCATAGCTTCCGCGTCTATACCCACCGTTATCTTGCCTCATAAATGGCGGCATATCATCGTCATCATCACTGTCATTATTCAAAGAAAGATTCTGAGGTGCCTTGTCAAACAGTTCCGGCGGAATCTCCATTGCAAATCTGCTCACATCTCTATACTGTGTCTCCCCACGAACCATTCTGCAGCGGGCACTCGTCATCGTGAGCTCATCTTTAGCTCTTGTTATACCAACATATGCGAGTCTTCTCTCTTCTTCCATATCTGACTCATCCGGCGATTCGATATTCTGTTCGCCCGGAAACAGGCCATCTTCCATTCCTACCAGATATACATTAGGAAATTCCAGTCCCTTTGCACTATGAAGTGTCATAAGAAGAACCCTGTTATTTTCATCAGCGACCTGATCGATATCTGCTATCAGCGCAACCTCTTCAAGAAATTCTCCAAGATTAGCCTCTTCATGCGTTTCTTCATATGACACAACTTTACTTACAAGTTCTCCGACGTTTTCTATCCTTTCATCTGCATCATCCTTATCATCTGAGATGTCCTTCACATAATCACGATATCCTGTTGTATCGATAACATCGCCGATAAGTCCTTTCATTCCATATGACCCGAGTCTGTTCCTGAAATTCATTATCATATCTGTAAAAGGTTTTAATTTCGACGCACTCTTCCCGATAGTCATTATGCTGTCAGCTTCGCATAGGGCATCAAAGAAACTGATCTGTCTGCCATCAGCATATTCCTGTATCCTGTCTATCGTTGTCACGCCGATTCCCCTCTTGGGAATATTGATTATACGTTTGACTGACATATCATCACGGCCGTTATCTATCGTCTTCAGATATGCTAAAATGTCTTTTATCTCTCTTCTGGAATAGAAGTTAGTCCCACCCACTACATTATAAGGGACAGCCTCCATAACCAGCTGCTCTTCGATCAATCGCGATTGAGCATTCGTTCTGTAGAGAACGGCGAAATCTCCATATCTCTTATTTTCCTTGGCAGAAATGCTGCAGATATCATCTATAACAAATCTTGCCTCATCGTATGCATTCTCAAACTGCCTGAAACGTATCTTTTCGCCTTCGCCGCGATCCGTCCACAATGCTTTTTCTTTTCTTCTGGCATTATTTTTTATCACAGCATTGGCCGCATCCAGGATATTCTGCGTAGACCTGTAGTTCTGCTCAAGTTTGACAACAAACGCGTCCGGATAGACACTTTCGAAATCCAGGATATTTCTTATGTTTGCCCCTCTGAATCTGTAGATAGACTGGTCATCATCACCTACAACACAGAGATTCCTGTATCTGTCCGCCAAAAGTCTTATAAGTTCGAACTGGGCAGTGTTCGTGTCCTGATATTCATCGACCATAATATATCTGAATCTTTCCTGATACGATCCCAGCACTTCACCATCTGCTTTAAACAGTTCAACGGTCTTTACAAGAAGATCATCGAAATCCATAGCATCATTCTTCTTCAGTTCATTCTGATATTGAAGGTATGCCCGTGCTATTCTCTCTTTTTCGTAGTCACCTCTTGCTCCTGCCGCATACCGTTCAGGTCCTATCAATTCATCTTTAGCGGACGATATCGCGTTGAGTATCGTCTTTTCCTTGAGCTGCTTAGTATCTATATCAAGTTTCTTGCAGACTTGCTTCATAAGAGACTTCTGATCATCCGAATCATATATCACAAAATGATCATCATATCCGATTCTGTCTGCGTACCTGCGAAGAATTCTGACACACGTTGAATGAAACGTCGCGACCCATATGCTTTCCGCTCCATTTCCGACTATCTTATTTATCCTGTCACGCATCTCACCGGCAGCCTTATTTGTAAATGTTATCGCAAGGATATTCCAGGGATTGACCCCTTCATTCTCGATGATCCATGCAGTTCTGTTCGTGAGTACTCTTGTCTTTCCTGATCCCGCTCCTGCCAGGATCAGAACCGGTCCATTCGTATGGCGAACCGCTTCCTGCTGAATATCGTTAAGACTGTCTATGATGCTGCTCATTACTGTTCTTCCTCTCTAAATCATATATTTTCATGTAATGTTAAAAGTAGCAATTGTGTTATGATGCTGCGAATTGCTTTGTGCATCTTCTATAGGTAGAAAATACCGTCAGTTTCCTGACGGTGTTTTCAGAAATGAAATATTTATTCTGGTTTTAACTTTTGCAGTTAAACTAGTTTTGCTCCACAATTGCCACAGAACTTTGCCCCATTTGTAGGCTGTCCACACTGCGGGCAGAACTTAGGCGGCTGCCCTGATGATGTAACTGCTGCATCTGATGTCTGTCCCTGTCCCTTCTTCATCTGATCTACCATCTGCTGACCCATAGCCATTCCCATCTGCATTCCTACCATGCTGGAAGCCATGTTATTTCCGCCATCTTTACCCATGCCGTCTGCAGCTGCTATCTGCTGATACTTATTAACATCACCGACCATTGCCTGACCGGCTGCCTTCTCCTGCATCTTTCTGACTTCTTCAGGATATGAGAAACTTTCGATCTTGAAATCTACAATACCGATACCGATCTTGCCAAGATCTGTGTTAAGATCCGTCTCAATACCCTTTGCGATCTGAGATGCATCAGCCTGAAGATTGAACATATCGCGTCCAGCCTTCGGAATCCAGCTCATAAGGAGCTGATCCACACTGGCATCCATACGTTCCTTGACATCATCGACTGTATATATGTCCTGAACCCCTGCCATCTTTTCAATAAGCAGATTTCTATCTACCACCTTGCAATTATATGTACCAAACGCACGGATTGGCATTCCGCCCGGAAGTCCCTGCGCCGGAATGTTCAGGGCATTCTTTGTTCCCCATTTTGCAAGAACGTCTTTTGTATTTATAAACATTACTTCTGCGCGAAGTGGTGTGTTAAATGCAAATTTAAAACTCTTAAGTGTTGTGAGAAAAGGAATTATCTGAGATTCAATATCATAATTTCCCTCTTTCTCAAAAATGCCTTCCGTACATCCGTTATACATAAACACGGCATCCTGTCCGGGTCTGATAATAAGCTTGGAGCCCTTCTTTATCTCCTGATTCTGCCATTTATATAGAAGAACACCGGGTTCACTCTCATTCCATTCGACCACGTTAGCGAACTGATTTCCTAAAAATCCCATTGTTTTCCTCCCTAATAGGTAAATATTATATTAATCGCATCACAATACACTTACTGCTCTTGACACTTGCATCATATAGTATATCATCCGTAAAGAAATGTGTCGACTCTAATTTTAGTCTGTCTTTGCACTATAATCTTAGTCTGTCTTTGCACTTGTTTTTGCATTGGTCTTAGTACTGTCATCTTCGTTCATCATATCAAGTATTCTCTCGATGATCAGCTTTTTCATGTATACATCGTAGCTCATCATGCAGATCAAAGAAAACATCTGTAATTTATCCCGTTTGAATTCCGGAAATTCGTTAAAATGCTTTCCCGCCCTTTCATACTGAGCAGTTATGTCTTTCTTTATATTAATGATCTCCTCCGGTTCTTCGGAAAAGACTGTTTTGTATATCGTCTCAAGATCAGGTTCACTTCCCGTCTGAAAAGAATCACCCATGACCGGATCAAGTATCTGTCTTATATCTCCTAACGACAGTACACCTTTAAAATAATATATAAATATGAGCATTATCATATGATCTTTTGAATACTTCTTCTTCTCCGGAGATGGAAGAAGGTGATTTTTTGCATAGTTATTGATCATCGTTTTTGTAAGAATCTTGTCTGTTTCAGGATTTCTGCTCGTTTCTTTCAGATGTTTATTCATAAACGAGGTAACCTGATCCATATACAGATCGATCCCTGGTATCTCTTCTGTATCAATACAATGAAATCCATCCAGCTCCGACATTATATTTTCAATTATCTCTTCATTATCTTTCATTGTCATTTCCTTTCGTTATATATACAGATCATCGTTTTAATGACTGTTGTAACACTCACATCAAAGTATATAGTTATTATTACTACATATCAAGTAAAACGTTGGCTCGCACATTAACAAACGTTGATTATCATTGAATTTGCTCTCATGATATGGTATATTTGAAATGCTTTTAGGATTTAGTGCGTAAAAGCGGTGTTAATGTCAAAAGCAATTATCATACTATGATGCTTCATGTCATAATATTGGGAGGTTCATAATAATGAACGATAAACTTAGAAACAAATCTGTAGACTATCTTTTTGATGCGATATTATCTTTAAAGAGTAAAGAGGAATGTTATGATTTTTTTGAGGATCTGTGTACTGTAAACGAACTCCAGTCGCTTTCACAGCGGTTTGAAGTTGCGGAGATGCTCAAAGAAAAAAGGACTTATATGGAGATTGCCCAGGAAACCGGAGCATCGACCGCAACTATCAGCCGCGTCAATCGTTCACTTAATTACGGTAATGATGGTTACTCACTTGTATTTGACAGAATCAAAAAGAATAACTGATACTCACCCGTCTATCTTTGTAAGAGTCATCGGGTCAACATTTGCGCCATCTTTGCTGATCTGATATCCAAGTTGAACATTTGATTCACCTACTGTAAATAGAACTGAACCTCTTACAACCTTATCACCTTTTTTGATCATCGCATCTCCGGCATTGTAATACATTGATTTATACCCGTTCTCATGATCTATCGTTATAACAGTGCCATAATCCGCATTCGCTGCTATATCCTCTACGACTCCGTCCCCTGAAGCTATAACATTTGACCCGGCCGATGCCGTATAGATAACCATCTTATTATCCCCCTCACTCGGCGCTGCTGCTGATGCTGAGAGCGGAAATCCTGTAGGTTCATGTGCTGACTGATCTTCAGCTTTCTCTTTATTCTCAGTCTTTGTCTTGATATTTACCGTATTACTAAGAGCAGTGATTTTCTGATCAAGTTCATCATTTTTCTCGGTCAGGTTCTTATTATCAGCAGTAAGGGTTTCATTCTTTCCTGTAAGTTCCTTTACTTCATTCTCCATTGTATGTGCATGGCTGGCACTTACTCCCCAACCTGCAGCAAGTACGATAATTAAAGCGATCACGCATGTAAGTATTATCTCTATCGCTGCCTGTCCGATTCCCATCTGTTTTATCATTCCATTCTTGGAATCAACAAACAGCATCATATGAAAACCGGGACGTGTTTTCGATTCTTTGCTGACAGAATCTTTCTTATTTTTCTGATCAGTATCCGAAACCGGCTGTTCATTTTCCTTTTCTTTATCGTCATTTTTCATCTGATCATCCATCGATCAAGATACCTCCTTGGTGATTTTCTTTTCTCGGCTTTCTCCATTCATTATCAAAATGGAAAAAGCTTCCTTAAAATACTGCATAAACACAGTTTAATATATCACATTTGTACAATATCGGCAATATACAGAAAAAATTATGAAATACTATAAATTTTTCTTTACATTTCTTTTTTGCTATGGTATTGTTATTTCGTTGTAAGTAACATTAACTTTATTTTTTTTGGAGGTATTTGTAAGATGAACAAAGGTACAGTTAAGTGGTTCAATAATCAGAAGGGTTATGGATTCATCTCAGACGAGAATGGCAAGGACGTATTCGTTCACTATTCAGGACTTAAGATGGACGGCTTCAAGTCTCTTGATGAAGGCGCTTCAGTTGAGTACGATGTAGTAAATGGCGAAAAAGGACCTCAGGCTGTTAACGTCGTAAAGATTGATGCCTGATCGAACCAAAACACAATAATCCGTATCACGATGTGCCTTTTCTATAGATATTGATAGATTGAGCAATAGCGTATGACAGATTAAAAGAAAGACCTATCGAATGATGGGTCTTTTTTTTTATAAAAAAGTAATCACATTTCACCAGCAATGTTGCACAGAACCCCGGATTACAATACTCAATTACGAATACCTCTTCGTTCTTTTTATGATCTCATCAATATTCATATTGCCTCCAAACAAGTCAAGTGCGCTCCCGACAGTCACGTTTACGCGTCCCTTTCCAAGTCTTCCGATCATATCAATGTCATCATAACTGTGTATGCCGCCAGCATATGTGATCTCTTTTCCACTATATTCTCCAAGTAATTCTGCAACGTTTGTCTCTATGCCGTTTGATTTTCCCTCAGCATCAGCTGCATGAACCAGATATCCATCACAGTACTCTTCAAGTTTTTCAAACAATCCTGCTGTGATCACGGTATCCGTAAATTTCTGCCATCTGTCCGTCACTACATAATAATCTTCCTCACGTCGTCGGCAGCTAAGATCAAGTATAATGTGCTCTTTTCCAACTGCACTGCGTAATCTCTTCAGCTTTTCATATGATATTATACCGTCAGAAAAGACATAAGATGTGACTATGACATGTGAGGCTCCGAGATCAATAAATGACTGCGCATTCTTATCATCTATCCCTCCTCCGATCTCAAGTTCACCGGGATATGATATAAGTGCTGCTTCCGCCTGTCTTTTCGAAGCTTCATAATATTCGCTACCTGATCCATTCAGAATTATCACATGACCGCCGCTAAGACCATGATCATGATAGATTCCCGCATAGTATTCCGCATCCTTCTGCGATACAAAATTCTCATGCGCGATATCTCCCTTATCATGTAACGATGAGCCGATTATCTGTTTGACTTTTCCATTATGGATATCTATGCAGGGTCTGAATTCCATGCTATTCACTCTTCTCAATAAGGCTGCCGTCTCTATATGCTTTCAGGAGATCTTCCAGTTGTGCTATACTTTCTCGTATCTCTGCACCTATATCCGTCTCTGCGATCTTTCGTCTGCGCGGATATGTTTCCACAAAATAAGAATCAGAAAGGATATCTGTCTCATTCTGTATCGCCGATTCGGCAGAAACGAATTTTTCATGTGCTACAAGTCTGAGTCCATATGAACTTGATATAAGTGTATATCCGGCTGTCCCTGTTTTATCCTGATATGCACGTGAAAAACCTCCATCTATTATAAGAAGCTTTCCATTACACTTGACTGGAGACTCTCCATTCTTTCTCTCTACCGGAACATGACCATTTACGATATGCGAATGATCCGTATCAAGGCCAAACTCATTAAGAATGCTGTTGATTACGTTCTCATTATTCAGAAGCGCATAATAACTGTTCTTTACCTCTACATGTGTTTCCGGATCAGACACAAAATATCTTTCAAACGTGGCCATCTTATCCTTGCCGAAGACCGGTGAATCCGGTCCTGCCCAGATATACCACAGGATATCTTGCCCTTTCCTCTTTTCCTCCGGATCATGTGAATAGAATCCTCGACGTGCATAATGGTCAAGCACATCATACAATGCTTTCCCTGAATATTTCTCTCCCTCAATGTTGACTGCCTTAAAACTTCCGTCATCATTCAGCGGTACGCACCCATGATATAACAGATTCGAATTGTAAACTTTATAAAGGCTTCCCTTTGAATAAAGGAACCTTATATCCTTCTGAAGTCTCTCGCTTCGTACAAATGAATGCCTGAGTTTATCGATCACTTCATTTTCTTCAGCCGAAAGTTCATATGGGTTTTCAGGGTCTAACGTCGGAAGGTCACAGTCGATCATGTCATACATCTTTCCGCCGATATTCACCTGTTTTCTCTGAATATCTATCTTGTCGAGAAGAAGTCTGTCATCCATGTTGAATTCCGGATGTCTCTTTATAAGCTGCCCTTCCAGTTTAAACTGTATTACGGATATGGCTTTATGCATCTTTTCGTCAAGATCAAGACTCTTGGTATCATAATCGCTGTTATACTTAATTGCAAAAGCGCTGCAATCACTGTGCTTGTACGTCTTTAACGCAAATGTCGCAAGTGGTATAAGATTGATTCCATACCCCTCTTCAAGTATATCGAGATTCCCATATCTGGCAGAAAATCTTACGACCGTTGCGATACACGCAAGGCTTCCGCAAGCAGCTCCCATCCAGACAACATCATGATTTCCCCATTGGATATCAACCGAATGATAATGTCTGAGCGTTTCCATTATGATATGTGGCCCCGGTCCTCTGTCAAAGATATCTCCAACGATATGAAGATGATCGATTACGAGCCTCTGAATCAGATTGCTGAGCGCTACTATAAGTTCAGGTGCTCTTCCTATCCTGATTATCGTCTCGATGATTGAATTGTAGTATTCTTCCTTATCGACAAGCTCTTCCTTTTCAGTGATAAGTTCTTCTATGATATATGCAAAATCCTTCGGCAGAGCTTTTCTTACTTTTGATCTTGTATACTTTGATGCTACCCTTTTGGTGATCTGGACGAGCCTGTGTATTGTTATCTTGTACCAATCGGATATGTTATCCTCATTCTGCATAACAATATCCAGTTTCTCTTCAGGATAATAGATGAGTGTTGCAAGACTCTTTTTATCTTTCCCTGTCAACGTATTTCCAAACTCTTCCTCAATCTTACGTTTTACTGAACCTGATCCATTCTTAAGAACATGATTAAACTGCTCATACTCTCCGTGAATATCAGTAAGAAAATGTTCAGTTGATTTAGGCAGATTGAGTATTGATTGAAGATTGATAATCTCAGTCGAAGCCGCGGCTATTGTTGGATACTGCTTAGAAAGACTCTTAAGAAACTTCAGTTCATCATTTTCATCCATGTGTAAGTCCACCCCATAAATCTTGTTTTTTGCAAATAAAATACATTAGTTATCTTATTGTTTATAATAAGACCTGATGTTCATGCCCCTATAACATCAGACATATCATACATTCCCGGTTTCATGCCGCTTAAGAATTTTGCTGCACTGAGTGCGCCCTTTGCAAATATAGCACGTGAATATGCACGGTGTGAGAATGTAACAACTTCATCTGTTCCCGCAAAGATGACATCGTGATCCCCGACTATCGTTCCGCCTCTCACAGAGGAAATACCTATTTCGTTCTTTGGGCGCTTTTCACGTCTCTCACTTCTATCGTAAACGTATCCGTACTTTTCATCAAGTGCATCATTCATCACATCCGCAAGTGCGACTGCCGTTCCACTCGGTGCATCAAGTTTCTGATTGTGATGTTTTTCAACTATCTCGATATCGAATCCCGCTTCTGCAAATATCGGTGCCGCTTCCGCAAGTGCTTTCATTAGGACATTTATTCCAAGCGACATATTTGAAGAACGTAGGATTGCTACTTTTTCAGATGCTTTCTTTACTTTTCCGATCTGCTCATCGTTAAGACCTGTTGTGCAGACAACGCATGGAATCTTCTTATTTACACAGAAATCCATAAGTGTGTCTATTGCAGCCGGATTGCTGAAATCAATTACAGCGTCGGCTTCCAGGGTACATTCCGATACAGAAGAAAATACCGGATAACTGTTATGTCCATCATCTCTGGCATCTACGCCTGCAACTACCTCAAGCGTTTCATCTTCCGCCGCCATCTGAGTAATGAACTGACCCATACGGCCATTGCAGCCGTTGATTATTATTTTTGTCATTTACCCAACCTCCGAATTATATTTAAATGATACGAATCGCAGCTACAATCCTGCAAATATTCATATCATCAGATGAGTCCGTAGTCTTTAAGTGATTTTGTAAGTCTTTCCTTATCCGCCTCATTCATCGGTGACATCGGCATACGAAGCGGTCCGACTTCTTTTCCCATAATATTGAGCGCTGTCTTTACCGGGATAGGATTGACTTCGCAGAAAAGAGAATCTATAAGATCTATCGCCTCAAGCTGAGCTCTGCATGCGCCTTTGGTATCACCTGCAAAGAACTTTGCGCAGATTTCATGTGTCTTCTTTGGTGCCACATTCGCAAGAACCGAGATGACTCCAAGTCCGCCAAGTGACATGATCGGCACTGCCTGATCATCATTGCCTGAGTAAAGATCCACGCAGCCGTCAGCAAGTGACATGATCTTTGCGATCTGTGAGATATTGCCGCTTGCTTCTTTTACACCTACGATATTTTTTACGTCGCGGCACAGTCTTACAAGTGTCTGCGGAAGGATATTACATCCGGTACGGCTTGGTACATTATAAAGGATGATCGGCTTTATAGTGCTGTCCGCTATCGCCTTAAAATGATCATACAAGCCATCCTGCGTCGCCTTATTATAATAAGGTGTCACTACAAGAAGACCATCAACTCCATACGATGATGCCTGCTGTGAAAGAAAGATGGCTGTCCTTGTGCAATTTGAACCCGTTCCGGCAATGACCGGGACACGTCCTGCAACTTTATCGACACAATACTTTATCACTTTCAGATGCTCTTCCTCCGTAAGTGTCGCTGCCTCTCCGGTAGTTCCGCATACTATGATCGCATCTATGGAGCCTTCTATCTGTTCTTCAATGAATTCGCCAAATTTGTCATAATTTACACTTCCGTCCTCGTTAAATGGAGTTATGATTGCAACTCCTGCACCCTTGAATATAGCCATAATGCTCCTTTCCGCGGTATTTTCCGCACTTTACAGGTAAAAAATAACCGGCTTCCTAGAGGCCGGCATAATAGTTGTATCCAACTAAATGATAGCGCCCCATCAGAAACTGATGACAGTCATACATCTGTTCGGTGTATGCCCAAGCAACAGGAATCCCGAATTCCTGTCCTTTCGGCGCGTCAGCCTTTCCATCTCCATCAACTGTCTCGGATACATCCAAAGAAGTACTCTTTTGACACGCAACCTCTATCTAATATTCTATTCCAATTTCAGAAGACTTATTATCTTCTGAAACCTTTATCATCGTATCACCGGTGTAAATCCATGTCAACACTGCATATTAATTCTATCATTTTCGTTCCGCTCATTTGCAGGCTTATCATAAACTGGTCATACTTCATCAAGCTTTACAACATTATCTGCTATACTGCACAACTTATCATCAATAGTTATGCCTGTAAGGATTACGTCCATATCTCCACGCAGTTTCAGAAGATCGCATAGCTGATCAGTCGTGATTATCCCTGTATCGATAAGTCCAAGCACTTCATCAAGTATAAGCAGATCACATTCATCCGTGTTCATGATCTTTCTGGCAAAATTAAGACCATTCTGAATATTCTTTGCTTCTTCTAACTGTCGTTCCTGACTCAGCGTAGAATAGACATCCGCAGATTTCTCAAATCTGAAGAACTTTATCTCAGGTTCCAAACGCCTTACATATTCCGAATCCTCAAGTCCCTTGCCCTTAAGAAATTCTATGATGACTGTTGAATCTCCGAGGCACGCTCTCTGAACGGCAGTACCAAGTGCCGCCGGTGATTTGCCATGTCCTTTTCCACAATAGATATTAACGAAGCCCTTATCCATCATACTCTCCTCAAAAAGCATCAACAAAAGATTACATGAATCATAGCACAATGAAATCTCAAAAGCAATTCAGTGCAATTCCGGTGTGACCTGGCGCAGTTGGATCACAGTCTGGATATTCCGGATATTCCGTGTAATTTGGATTTCCCTTGTAATAGGAAAGATTCAGTGCTATACTAAATTGGTTTTTGAACAGAGAAGTGTTGAAAATATGATGTTTCGGTCATTTGACCGAGAAAGAGAGAAACAGGAGTCAAGTATGGTACAGACTAGAAATGATGTAAGAAACGTAGCAATTATCGCCCATGTCGATCACGGCAAGACAACGCTTGTAGATGAGCTTCTCAAGCAGAGCGGTGTTTTTAGGGACAACCAGCAGGTTGCGGAACGTGTAATGGATTCCGGTGCGATCGAACGTGAGCGTGGTATTACCATACTTTCTAAAAATACAGCCGTTATGTATAAGAACACCAAGATCAATATCGTTGATACTCCCGGGCATGCTGATTTCGGCGGCGAAGTTGAGCGTGTACTTAAGATGGTCGACGGCGTTGTACTTGTTGTCGATGCGTTTGAGGGACCCATGCCCCAGACAAAGTTCGTTCTGCAGAAAGCTCTCGACCTTGATCTTCCTGTAGTTGTATGTGTAAATAAATGCGATCGTCCGGAAGCAAGACCTGAACAGGTAGTAGATGAAGTTCTTGAACTCTTCATGGATCTGAACGCAAGTGATGAACAGCTTGACAGCCCCTTCATCTTTGCATCTGCAAAAGCAGGTACAGCGACCGCTGATCTGCGTGTTAAGAATAAGGATATGACGCCTCTTTTTGATGCGATCATCGATCATATTCCCGCACCTAAGGGAGATCCTGAAGCAAGCCTTCAGCTCCTTATAAGCACGATCGATTACAATGAATATGTCGGACGTATCGGTGTTGGCAAGATCACAAGCGGAACGATAAAAGTCAATCAGGATGCCGTTATCGTAAATCACCATGAAGAAGGCAAACAAAAAAAAGTTAAGATCAGTAAGCTCTATGAATATGACGGTCTTAACAAGATTGAAGTAACCGATGCTACTATCGGTGCCATCGTAGCAGTATCAGGCATCGAAGATATCCATATCGGTGATACGCTCTGCTCTCCTGACAATCCGGTTGCGATACCTTTCCAGAAGATTTCAGAGCCTACTATATCAATGCATTTTATCGTAAATGATTCTCCACTTGCCGGACAGGAAGGTAAGTATGTTACAAGCCGTCATATCCGTGACAGGCTGTACAGAGAACTTAACACAGACGTCTCACTCCGTGTTGAAGATACTGACACAACTGAGACATTCAAAGTATCAGGACGTGGTGAACTCCATCTTTCAGTTCTTATCGAGACAATGCGCCGTGAAGGATACGAATTTGCAGTCAGCAAAGCTGAAGTAATCTATAAGCGCGATGAGAACGGCAAGCTTCTTGAACCTATGGAAACTGTATATATTGATGTACCAGATGAGTGTACCGGTATCGTTATCCAGAAACTCAGCCAGCGTAAAGCAGAACTGAAAAATATGAATTCTATCTCTAATGGCAGTACAAGACTAGAATTCTATATGCCATCAAGAGGACTTATCGGTTACAGAGGCGATTTCATGACTGATACAAGAGGTGCCGGAATAATGAACACACTCTTTAACGGATATGGTCCGTATAAGGGAGATATTCAGTACCGTAAGCAGGGTTCTCTCATTTCCTTTGAGACAGGTATCTCTGTAACATATGGTCTTTTCCAGGCTCAGGAACGTGGAACTCTCTTCATTGGAGCCGGTGAAAAAGTATATAGTGGAATGGTAATCGGTCAGACAGGAAAAGCTGAAGATGTCGAAGTCAACATCTGTAAGACAAAGCATCTTACAAACACTCGTACTTCAAGTTCTGATGAAGCGCTGAGACTTACACCTAAAAAGATAATGAGTCTCGAGCAGTGCCTCGATTTCATTGATACTGATGAGCTTCTTGAGGTTACTCCTGAGTCACTTCGTATCCGTAAAAAGGTTCTCGATTCACGTATGCGTAAGCGTGCCGGCTTTGCAAGTGCTGCAAAGAATGCCGCTGAAGCAGAAAATTCTGCGAACTGATGATACCGTGTCAAAAGTCATTCTGCTTTCATGCTTGCATGAAAGACAGAACGACCTTATGACACGCTTAAACACAAGGAAGTAGCAATTTGCATAGCAAATCAGCGGATTCCGAGTGTTTAGAGAATTGCGAAAGCTTCCGAAGGAAGCAAAGCAATTCGTAACATCATGATTCATCTACTATAACTCAAAATCACCTTCTGATCTGTCCAATATCTTTATCCTGCCTCCGGTGATATCAGTGATCGAACTTACTATATTATTCTCCCTGTCTTCTGTTACTATGATCGTAAATGAAACTACTGTATCATATGTAATATTTCTTATATCGATAGACTCATTTTCCAGTTCGTATTTTATCTTTCCGAAACTCGTATAATCCGCACTCATTCTAATTTTAATACCATGTGTTATTGTTATGATATCTGCTGCGTTCAGTACCGATCTGGCCGCTTCTGTATATGCTTTTACAAGACCTCCTGTGCCTAGAAGTGTTCCGCCAAAATATCTGGTAACGACTATCACAATATCCTGAATTCCGAAACCGCTTATAACATCCAGTATAGGACGCCCCGCCGTTCCCGAAGGCTCTCCGTCATCACTGCATCTCGTAAGGTTCCCGTTATTTCCGCATATATAAGCAAAGCAGTGATGTTTCGCGTCATAATATCTCTTCCTGCGATCATCTATAAATGCCGAAGCTTCTTCCGGTGAATGAACAGGACAGGCATCTGACAGAAATCGTGATTTTTTTATTATAACTTCCTCTCCTGCACACCTGGCTCTGATAATCTTATATGTTCTTTCCATATGACTCCCTATATTATAATCTGATGCAAATGTCGAAGAAAACGGAGCAATTCGCGGCATTATAACACAATTGCTGCTTTTGACACCCGCATCTTGATATGAACCGCCCTGTAATTACGTAATCATCATTTTACCCTTCGTACCAAAGTGTGTCAAAAGCGTGTCAAAGTCACGTGTTTTCTTGAATTAGACAGAGCTGTCTGTTATAATGCATAATAGGTTTGCGTATTTTCGGATTCGCATCCTGCAAGGAGGATTGATCTGATGGATTACAGTAAAGCAGGAGTTAGGCAGCAACAGAAACTGCTTATCTCTAAATCAATAAAATGGGGCAAAAAGGCTGGTCTTATCGCCGTGAAACTTGTCCTTGTCATTATCCTGGCGTGCATAATCATGGGAATAAGCGGCGGAATCGGCGTTTTCAAAGGTATACTCGCTACTTCTCCTGATATTGGCAACATAGATGTAACGCCTTCCGGATACTCCACTTTTGTATACGACAGCAAGGGAAATCAGACTGCAAAACTCGTTTCAACAGATTCCAACCGTATTCCGGTCACTATGGATCAGGTTCCGAAGGATCTGGCGAATGCTTTCGTTGCAATTGAAGATGTACGTTTTTATCAGCATAACGGTATAGATATCAAGGGAATCATCCGTGCCGGTATAAAGGGACTTACGACTGGCAACTTTTCAGAAGGCGCAAGTACTATCACTCAGCAGCTTCTGAAAAATAACGTATTCACTTCATGGACATCTGAAAATTCATTTTCTGAAAAGATACGTAGAAAGATTCAGGAGCAATATCTTGCGCTCGAACTCGAAAAAGTCATGAGTAAACAAGAGATTCTGATCAACTATATGAATTCGATCAACCTGGGGCAGAATACTCTCGGTGTTCAGGCAGCTTCTCTCAGATATTTCAACAAAGATGTGAGTACATTGACACTCTCTGAATGCGCTGTTATCGCAGGTATAACCCAGAACCCTTCAAAATTCAATCCTATAACGCATCCTGACAATAACAAGCTGCGTCGGGAAAAAGTTCTGCAGAATATGCTCGATCAGGAATATATAACCGAGGATGAATATGAAGAAGCTTTAAATGATGACGTTTATTCCAGAATTCAGAAAATAGACGCTGAAAATACAGATGATACAGTAAATTCTTATTTTGTAGATGCCCTTACTGAAGATGTCCTGTCTGATCTTGTAGATGCCGGCTATACTGAAACACAGGCATACACTCTGCTCTACAGTGGCGGTCTTAAGATCTATTCCACACAGGATCCTGATATTCAGAAGATATGTGATAATGTATGTTCTGATGAGGACAACTATCCTGCAGATACCAAATGGTATCTAAATTACTCTCTCACCATTCAGAAGAGTGACGGCAGTTTTGAGAACTTCAGTACCGAAATGTTCAAGCAGTATTTTAAGGAACAGAACAGTAGATACAATCTTACATATTCATCAAAAGATGATGCTTATACTGACATCGATACATATAAAGCAGCAGTAATGTCCAGCGGCGATGAGGTTTATGGAGAGAACATCTCTCTTACCCCGCAGCCTCAGATATCATTTACCGTTGAAAACCAGAGCACGGGAGAGATTGTAGCATTAATTGGCGGACGTGGTACAAAATCCGCAAGCCGTACTCTTAACAGAGCAACCGGAACACTTCGTCAACCCGGATCAACATTCAAGGTGGTCTCAACATACGCTCCGGCTCTTGACAGTGCCGGTCTTACACTTGCTTCAGTTCAGGTCGATGAACCTTTCAGTTATGCAAATGGCCGCCCTGTAAAGAACTGGTACAGCGGCTACCGTGGCATATGTTCGCTTCGTGACGGCATAAGAGATTCACTAAATATCGTTGCTGTAAAAACGCTCACACAGATAACTCCGCAGCTTGGATTCGACTACTTAAAGAACTTCGGATTCACCACCCTCGTTGAAAACCGTACGGGGTCAGACGGAAAGACATATTCAGATATCCAGCAGGCACTTGCACTCGGCGGTCTTACTGACGGTGTAACAAATAAGGAGCTTAATGCCGCTTATGCATGTATTGGAAACGGCGGCGTTTATATCAAGCCAAAACTTTACACAAAGATTGTGGATCACGATGGAAAAGTAATACTTGATAATACAGAAGCAGTCTCTAAACAGGTAATAAAACCGACTACAGCATTTCTTCTTACAAGTGCTATGGAAGATGTTGTCACAAGCGGCACCGGTGGATCATGTAACTTTGGCGGCACCGCTATCGCCGGAAAGACCGGAACTACTACTGATTATAAAGATGTATGGTTTTCCGGCTTTACTACAAGCTATACTGCAACAGCATGGGCCGGTTATGATAACAACATCTCGCTCTCATCTTCTGCTGAAAAAGCATTGGCCAAAAAAATATGGCGGGAGTGTATGTCAAAGATCCACGAAAATATTGCCGGAACTACATTCCAGGTTCCTTCCGGAATCGTTCAGGCTACAGTATGTTCAAAGTCCGGAAAGCTTCCTATCTCAGGACTTTGTGACGGAACTCTCAAGACGGAGTATTTTGCAGAAGGTACTGTTCCGACTGAGCAGTGCGATGTTCACTATCAGGGATACATATGCGCATATGATAATCTTCCTGCATGCGATAACTGTCCGTTCAAATACTATGGTGTCCTTGAACGTGCTCCGGGAAGCACTACAACTGCTACAACCGATGAAAATGGCAATGCTGTAACAAGTCAGACGCTTTGTCATCATACTGACGCATTTATGGCTGATCCAAATAATGCAGCTGTAGTACAGCAGGAACAGATCGAACTTCAGCAAAGGCAGGCTGCTGCGGCAGCTGCTGCGGCTGCGGCGGCACAAGATCCGGCGGCTGCGGCTGCCAGCACAGGTACTGCTACCCCGGCTGCCGGTACTGGTACTGCTACCCCGGCTGCCGGTACAGGTACAGGTACTGCAGCAGCTGCTCCTACTCCGGCTGGAGCAGACGGAACTCCACAAGAATAAAAGATGATGCAAGTGTTACGATAGTTTCGAAGAAAACGGAGTAATTCGTAGCATCATGATACAATTACTGCTTTTGACACCAACATCAAAATATTAATACATAAAAGATCCCGGTAAACCATATTAAATGGTCTGCCGGGATCTTATATATATTCATTTGAGATCTGCTGATATGCTCGCGAATCGCGTCTCTCTTATGTTTAAGCGCGTTTATGTGAGTATCAGATTCCCTTTACTTCTTTGATCTTCTCTTCAAGATCTGTTATGCCCTGCTGCGCATTTCTGATATTCCTGCATGCCTCATCAAACTCAGGCTCAGCTTCATTGCCGTGCTCCTCATAATATTTGCGTCCGATCTCAGCATAATTCTTTTTGATGACATCTTCACATGTACCGATCTGATTTCTGTACTTTACGATAGTTGTTGCATCTTTTGCTTTACCATATACCTGTTTGCCTGTTTCTGAGATCGCATCTACTGTCTTTTCAAAAAAATCCATATCGTTCCTCCTTATTTTCATCTAATCCTCAGTGTCTGAATACTATCTCTCCTGTTGCCGGATTCATACTCTCGACAATGGCAAGTGATTCTACTCTTATGCCTTCGCCCCTTATAGACTTTCCTCCGGTCTGAAAACCTTTTTCTACAGCTATACCAACACCTTCGATCGATGCTCCTGCATTTCTCACTATATCTATAAGTCCAAGAGCCGCGCATCCATTTGCAAGAAAATCATCAATTATAAGAACGTGATCGTCAGGACCCAGATACTTCTTGGATACGATCACATCATATACTCTCTTGTGTGTAAATGACTTGATCTTCGTAGAGTACTGTTCGCCGTCCAGATTAATGCTCTGCGATTTCTTTGCGAACACTACGGGGATATTCCCGAAATACTGCGCCGCTATACATGCGATACCGATGCCTGACGCTTCTATTGTCAGAATCTTGTTTATCTCACTGCTTGGGAATAATCTTCTGAATTCCTTCCCCATTTCCTGATACAGGCTTATGTCCATCTGGTGATTAAGAAAACTGTCAACCTTAAGAACATCCCCTTCCTTAACAATTCCATCTTTCCTTATTCTCTCTTCTAGAAGCTGCACTCCAACTTACCTCCCGATGACATCACGCCATCAATTATTTTTCTTATCTGCCTTATGCTTTATCTTTTTCAGGCTTATCTCCGGTATTACCAAATCCGGAAGTGATACATTTGGAAGCTGTAGCGCAAATTCCTTAGTATCCGCGATATTTCTTTCTTTCATAAGCCGTTCATACGGTGTTACTGCCTCTTTCCAGAACTTTATAAGTGTACGCATATTCTCAACAGGCCGCATAAGAATCGCATTCTGCATTGAAAGCTGCACATCATGCATCATCTTCTCCCCTGTTACTGAATAATAGTTACCCGGAAGCGACATTCTATGATAAAGCGCATATGAAAGTTTATCAGCTGTCTTTTGAATGCTGTATCCTGTATTTTCCTCATCTGAAGCATATCCTGCTATAAAATTATGTGTAACGCCGGCACGTGCCTCGATCACTTCCTTAAGGTTATCTTCATCAGCAAAGTCTCCGCTTATAATATATGCTGTAGGCTTATCACGGACTATATCGTTAAGCGGGCTGCAGAACTGTCTATCCTCATACATCTGGAAAATATACCCTGTAGAGTGATCTTTTATCTCAAATGCAAATACGACCGCGTCTGCCATTGCAAGCTTACTATGCATCATAAGTTCAAATCCATCCTTATATATGCACTTGCTATTGACCGCACATTTAAGGCATCCGCAACATCCTGCCTTAAAATGCTTATAATGAAGATTTTCAACATCAGATTCATATTTTAGCGCGTGTCTGAAATCAATGATCATGCTGCGCAAATGCTGATTTTCTTTTGCACAATCTGTGATTATCAGAACTTTATACTGTGAATCCTTTGGCGCCCTTGGTATTGACGGAATATATGATTCTTTTTTCTTATCTTTTTTCTGCTCGGATATATCCTTCTCCTCGCAGTACTCATCTTCTACAACACAGTGTCTGATGTAATTCCAGAATTTAATGACATCAAGCTGCCCTTTTTTGGTAAGAAGATCGCCATTCTTTAGCGATATGCCGGGCAGAACCTTAAGACCCAGATCATTACAATTTTCTTCTATATAGCGGTGTGCTGTCATATCAAAGAAATGATCCGATGTCGTGATCTGTGTCACATATTTTCCCTTAAGACTACTGCATTCTGATTTCAGTATCTCAATAAAATGCATCATCTGGCTTGGTACCATCATCGCATAGACAGGATAGCAGAACACTATAAGATCAGCATCTTTTACCGCCGCAGATGCGGCTTCAAAATTCTTCACAAGCTGATCTATATTCGCAGCAGCATGAATGACGCTATACTTGTCATCCGCAAATTTCATATGCAGATATCTCGCTGTCTGGTAAGTTATGCTGTCTTCACCCTTTGGGCTTCCATTTATTACCAGGATCTTCATAATTCCGCCTCCCATGTTGACACCGATATCATTTTGATTTTATCACTTTCAGATATCATCTACAAGGAATAAAGCACATTCTTGAAACGATCATGGTCGTATGTTATCATTAACATGCTGCAGTGCAGAATACATATACACACAGCACTGAAACGGAGATATTATGGTATTCAGTTCTATGATCTTCATGTGGATATTTCTCCCGGTCGTCTTCTTATTGGGAAGACTCATTAAGGCACCCAGATATCAGAACATCCTGCTCCTTATAGCAAGTCTCTTTTTTTATGCCTGGGGAGAGCCTGCATATTTTCTACTGTTGCTGATCTCGATAGCCATGAACTATTTTATCGGTCTTGCTATCGGAACCCGCCCTGAAATATCAGATCCCGGCACACGCAGAAAACTCATGCTGATCATTGGCATAGCTGCCAATCTTGGAATACTTGGATATTACAAATACAGCAATTTCTTCCTCAACACTCTTGACCATATGATTCCCGGCACCTCTCTGCCCAGAACATCAATAGCGCTTCCTCTTGGGATATCTTTCTTTACATTTCAGGAACTCTCATATCTCATTGACCTCTATCGTGGAAAATTTCCCGTTCAAAAGAATCCTCTTGATCTTGGGCTATATGTATCTTTCTTCCCCAAGCTTATTCAGGGACCGATCGTCTTATATCGTGACTTCGAAAAAGAGCTGTACGAGCGCACACAGAGTTCAGAAAAAACAGCTGAGGGCATACGTCGTTTCATATACGGACTTGGAAAAAAAGTTCTAATTGCTGATGTACTTGGAATCGCTGCGGACAAGATGTTCGCTCTCGATCCTTCCGCCATGACCCCTATTGTCGCATGGTGTGCCGCATTTTTCTATACAATGCAGATCTATTATGATTTCTCCGGATATTCCGATATGGCAGTCGGCATTGGTAAGATGTTCGGCTTCACGATAACTGAAAACTTTGATTATCCATATCTTTCATCTTCTATTCGCGAATTCTGGCGCAGATGGCATATAACGCTCGGCACATGGTTTCGTGAGTACCTGTATATTCCTCTCGGCGGAAATCGTAAAGGGAAATTCAGGACATACCTTAACCTTATAATCGTATTTGCCGCAACAGGTCTGTGGCATGGTGCAAGCTGGAACTTCATAGGCTGGGGTCTTTATCACGGCTTCTTCATAGTTATAGAACGCATGGGGCTTGACAAGTTCCTTAAAAAACATAAACTGTTCAGCCATATATATGCATTCTTCATCGTCATGATCGGCTGGGTATTCTTCCGTGCCGGAAGCTTTCCCTACGCTGTCGGTGTCTTAAAGCGTATGTTTGGTATAGGTCCTGCCGCCGCGATCTCATCGATCGCAATGGGTGAGATGATAAATGCCCGCACGATCGTAGCTGTTATAGCTGCCATATTTGGATGCGGAATACTTCAGTCTGTATGCACAAAAACAAAACTTGCAGATAAATGTACAAAGTTCCGTATGAGCATTCCGGAAGCCATACTTTGCTGCTGCATCCTGATCCTTTCAATCGCAGCACTGGCAGGAAGTACCTCGAACTCTTTCATTTACTTCAAGTTCTGACATTGACATCAAGTGATTCTGTAAAATAAAAGGAGCATTCTTATGAACAAGACTGTTCAGAAAATATACATAGCTGCAATGACAGTGTTTATGATACTTCCGATACTTTTATTTGCCATATTCGGACGTTTCACCGACACTACCAATTATGAGAACCGTACTCTGGCAGAACTGCCCACCCTGGAATCTGTAAAGATAAGTGAGCTCCATACAGGGTTTGAGACATGGTTTAGTGATCATCTTCCATTTAGAAATCAGCTCATATTCTTGAATAATCTTATCGACTATAAGGTATTTCATGTTTCAGACGCTGATTCTGTCATAATCGGCAGAAACGACTGGCTCTACTATAACGGACGGCAATTCAATGTAGAAGATCCCGAACAGGATTGGAACGGTTCTAATGTATATTCAGACGCAGATCTTAAAGCTCTTGCAGACAACATGATCTCCATGCGCGATAAGCTCAAAGCAAAGGGCTGTGACTTTGTCATCTTCATCGCAGCTAACAAAGAGCATGTCTACCCGGAAAATATGCCTGTATCATATGGCAGTCCCGCACAGAACCGCCGTATGGAGCAGGTTGTATCATACCTTCAGAACAACACTGACCTGACTGTAATATGTCCTTATGATAAACTGCTGGAAACACGCAAGAGCGATCCTGATCTGCAGCTCTACTACAAATATGACAGCCACTGGAATAATGTCGGCTCATATATAGGTTCATCTATGCTCGACGAAGCTCTTGGACATCCGATGCCTGATATAAGCATGTTAAAGATTACTACTGCAAAGTCTCCACGCTATGACCTTGCTACTATGCTTCATCTTGGCAATTTTCTTACGGACGATCCCAACTACGTCGTAAATGATTTTACGGCAAATAAGATCAAGACAGAATACAACGATGAACGTACCGAATTCCGTTCAACCAACGAAAGCGGCAACGCCGACCCACGCAAAGTCTTCATTATCGGTGACTCATATTCTACGATGATGGAACAGTATATCGCATGTAATTTTAATGAGACATATCTTAATTTCTACTACAACTACACTCCTGAGATGCTTGATAAGGAAAAACCTGACGTTGTCATATATGAGACTGTCGAACGTTATATCGGCAACATGATGACGTTCACTCCTGATGAGAAATTCGTACGCACGAGTCAGAAGTAGATTTAGGTGTGCTACCGCATTTTCTTTATAACAGTATCGTTATCAAGCTTCCCGGCTATTCGTTTGGAATATCCCGGCAGTCTCGTATCTATCATGCACACCGTCTTGTAATCACAGAAATCACACATACATTTTTTATTTGTCTCAAGAGGTGAAACGCTTATATCACCAGATCCAATGCCGCATCCAAGTTCGCCGGTCTTTCTTTTTGCATACGAAACAATGGTCTGAAAATCCTCATTTGAATATGTCTGTGAACTAGTCGCAGGCTCACCGCTTACTTTGTAAGCTGCCGGAATGACAAGTGATGATGCTCCTGTTTCAAGTGCAGAATCCATCTTTGATGCCGTGTCCCTGCCTCCGCACAGTATTCCTGACATCTTCTGCTGCTTCATTTTCGCGTCCCGCTCTGCTTCTTCCGTCATTTCACCGTCTGCATCAATTATCGGATCCGCGATATGATAATAGAACATGCCTGCCGGAACTATCTCTTTTCCGCTGTGAAGCTGTCTTTCACAGTTTACAGCTTCATCAATGTATACCGGCAGCTGAAGTTCCGTTCCATAATACACGTCCAATAGTGAGAGTTTCTTTATTCCTGATTTATAATCTATGATCCTGAAAAGAAGTTTATCATTTTCACTCTGGCACGTATCTATCCTGTCTATCTTGCCTGTCATCGATATCTTGCGTCCATCTCCATCAGCAAGGATTATATCCTGCATATGTGCAAATCTCATTTCGAACGATTCCGGCACAAACAGACCGCATGCCGTCTGTGACCTTACCATGCGTGCCGTGCTTCTGAGCATCCTCTTAAGACGATATATTATCCCGCTGTTCCTTGCGCTGCTCACAAGTATATTTGAGCCATATTCAGACGCTTTCTTGTCGGTGATTGCATTGATAAGTGTGTCAATGTGTTCGTCCGGAACATCATTCCATCTGATATTTTCCGAAATAAGTCTATTTCCAAATTCCTCCAGAACCGAGTGAAATACTGTTCCGATATCATTCGGTCTAAACTCATACTCGATACGTTCTGAGAGTGACATACCATATCGCAGAAAATGTGCGTATGGACACGAAGCAAAAAGTTCGAATCTGCTGACTGATCCCCTCATCTCCTGTCCATACAGGCTCCTCGCCGTTCTGACTCCCAATGGTGATGCACTGTATTCATAAAATGCCGCATTCAGCAGCTCATCTGCGATCTCACTGCATCCTCTGCGTTCTTTCATTTCTCTATAGATAAGTGCTGCATTATCTGCTGTCTCTTTATCATCTCCTGCGGCGGTCTCGCGCAGACTCTGTGCAAATATCTGGCTGATATCTACACGGCTTTCAAGTGATTCCACCACATCACCCTTTTCAGGGCATCCTATGGCTATCTCCGGAAACAGTTCTTTCATTATTCCGATAAGATAAGATGGGCGCAGCGATCTCCCACTGCTATCCATAAGCGCATATGATATAAAAAGCTTCTCTGACGGCTTGGTCATATTCATATACAGATAAAGTCTCTGCATGAACATCTGCTCACGCGGTGTAGGTGCAAGTTCCACTCCGATACTTGCCAGCTTCTCTCTGTCGATATCTGACAGTATCCCGCCTTTTGATGTATCCGCCGGTATATTTCCGTCATTTACCCCTATAAAGAAAAGCACTTTGACACCCGAAAGCCTTGTACGCTCCATATCTCCGACCATGATCCTGTCAACATCCTGAGGTATCGTACCGGCTCTTATCTCGGCGAATCCGGCTTCAAGTATCTGCGTATATTCCTCTATATCCATCTTTTCGCTGCCAAGAAGTGTTACGATCTGATCAAGTAGATCCATCGTAAGTCTATATATTCCACTATATTCTTTTGCCTTGGCGGCATCTCCATCCGCAGCTGCGCTCTCTTCCATCGCCGCTGCTTTTGTCTGTGCATCATTCTTGTCCAGAAATGAATAAAGGCTTCTTGTAAAATCTTCCGCAGTCTCATTCTTTCCGTAAATAAGAGGTGCCAGCTCATCAAGCAGCGTCTCCCGCACGATATTGATACGTTCCATATCCCTTGAAGATGGCGCATCTATGCTTGTTCCTATTGTGAAAGCCTCTTCATATCTTCTTCTTCCCCGTATGCCATATTGTCTTATAAAGTTCTCAAATACATCTGCATCTTCCATAAGGACGCCGCTCATACCGCATCGCAGATAATGCATCACCGACTCCTGTGAAAAATCATCTGCTTTTATGCGAAGCGAACTTCTTATCATTTCAATAAACGGATTAAGCAGTATTGCCCTTGCCTGATCCATATACACCGGAAGACCAAATGCCGCAAATTCATTTTCCAGTTCATTCGCGTATCCTGACAGATTGCCGCTGACAACCGCAAAGTCCCTGTAGCACAGATCGGAAGTCCTTATCATGCGGCGTATCATCTCGCACGTCTGTCTTATCTCTTCATGCACGGAAGATGATTCGTTTATGAAGATATTCTCCGGCTTCTTTTCATAGACCTGATGCGGATACCTGAAAAGGTTTCTCTCAAGGTGTGCAAGTTCCGGATTGCCTGCAAATCTCCCGGATGTAATGTATTTCGCTACGTTATGTGCTGTATCCGATGCTGTGCTTTCTACCGCGTTGTGTGCTGTATCCTGTGGCTTACTTTCTGTCATACCGGCAGTATCACATTCTGCCGATATTATGATATTCGGCAGTACCGCCGTATCTGCTTCCCCTGCAGTCTGTCTGAGTCTTCTCATCGTATCTGTGCTCATGTGAAACAGACTCTGTTCCGCGTCAGCATCTTTAAGATCTTCTCTTGTGTCAAATAAGAGCGACACTTTCACTTCGTCAGCACGTTTTAAAAGTTCACGTATCACGTTATACTGTAGCGGTGTAAAACCTGTGAATCCGTCAAACGCAATAACGCTGCCGCGGACAATATCAGATCTTCCGATATTATCTGCGAGCAGCGTAATCTTTTCTTCTTTAGTGATATAATCCGACCCTAGTTTTTCTTTGAATGCATCATACAGAACTGACAGCTCTCCAAGTTTTTCTGAAAGAGCAGAGCTCATCCCTTTGATGTCTCTTATTTTCCCAATATCCTCTGAGCTTATCCCGTAGAGCATAAACTCCGAGATCATGCTCTTTATCTCATGAACATACCCTATCTTTGAGATATTTCGTCCTAGTATCGGCAGTTTTTCCGCGATATTGCCTGCGATATTGCGTAGCACAAGACTTTTCCCGGTATCGTCCATCACCGGAATGTTTTCTGCGCCCGCCTCTTCGAGTATCCTGTGTGTCAGTCTTCCAAAACTGAGCGCATCTATGTTCATGATCGCATGATCCGGATGCTCACGCACAAGTTCCATCTGAGTCTGCATAGTGAACTGATCAGGAACTATGAACAGAAAATTCCTGTCCGGTTCCTTTATCGACCTGTCTATCATTTCCTTATGCAGCAAACTGCTCTTACCGGATCCCGCGGCTCCGAGAATAAACTGAAGGCTCAAATTCTTACTCCCCCGAAAGCCGCGCAGATCATTTTAAAATGCAGCTCCCAAATCAATATTTCTCAAGTTTCCAGATATCCCTATTATACTCCTTGATGGTCCTGTCTGACGAGAAGAATCCTGCCTTCGCTATATTCACGAGCATCATCCTCTTCCACTTCTCACGATTCTCGTAATCCGTGATCATCTTATCCTTTTCCTCAATATATTCCTCGAGATCGATAAGCGTCATGAACCAGTCCTTATTCAAAAGTTCATTATAAAGTCTTGTAAGATTCTCTTTATGACCGGCTGCCATTGCCTGCTTTCCGATTATGAAATCTACTGCTTCCTTGATCACAGGACTCTTGTCATAATAATCCTTTGAAACATAATCAGCTTTATCATAATGATTTATTACAGTCTGAGCATCAACACCGAACGTATAGATATTGTCATCTCCAACAAGATCATGTATCTCAACGTTTGCTCCATCAGCTGTTCCGAGTGTGACTGCACCGTTTAACATGAACTTCATGTTACTTGTGCCTGACGCTTCTTTAGAAGCAAGCGAGATCTGCTCCGAGATATCGCATGCCGGTATCATCTTCTCAGCATATGATACGTTGTAATTTGTTACCATGAGGACAGTCATATACTTATTCACTTCCGGATCATTATTCACTATATCCTGAAGCACGAGCAAGAGATGGATTATATCCTGTGCGATGACATAAGCCGGTGCCGCTTTTGCTCCAAACATGAATGTTATAGGGCGCTGAGGCTTCTTTCCTGACTTTATCTCCAGATATTTATGTATTATATAAAGTGCATTCATCTGCTGACGCTTATACTCATGCAGACGTTTTGACTGAATATCAAATATCGAATCGGGATTGAGCTTGACACCTTCCATTTTCTGAACATAATCCGCAAGCTCTACTTTGCAGTCATGTTTGATCTCTTCAAGACGGTTCAGTACCTCCTCATCGTCCTTATATTTCAGCAGCTTCTCCAGGTTTGTCGCATCGACCTTATAGCTGTCTCCTATTTTCTGGGAAATAAAAGACGTAAGCTCCCTGTTGCATGATAGCAGCCATCTGCGGAACGTGATTCCGTTTGTCTTATTTGAAAACTTCTCAGGATAGATCCTGTAGAACTGGTTCAGCTCCTTATCCTCGAGGATCTGCGTATGTATCGCAGCAACACCATTTACTGAAAATCCATAATGTATATCGATATATGCCATATGAACGCGGCCATCAGCATCGATGATCTGAACATTAGGATCCTTGTATTTCTCCTTGATACGCTTATCCATCTCGATTATGTATGGAACAAGCTGAGGAACAACCTTCTTGAGGTATGCGAGCGGCCATGTCTCAAGCGCTTCTGCAAGGATCGTGTGGTTCGTATATGCACATGTCTTGCTTACTTCATCAAGCGCTTCATCTATCGTAAACGCTTTTTCTTCTACAAGTATCCTGACAAGTTCTGGAATTACCATTGTCGGATGAGTATCATTGATCTGAATAACAGCATGCTCATGCATCTTGCGCAGATCGACCTTCTTATCCTTGAGCTCACGAAGTATAAGCTGTGCCGAATTGCTTACCATGAAATATTCCTGATAGATACGCAGGAGATTTCCAGCCTCATCGGAATCATCCGGATACAGGAAAAGTGTAAGATTATGGTCAATATCAGTCTTGTCGAAGTTGATGCCGTCCTTTATTATGCTGTCGTCAACTGACTCTGCATCGAACAGACGAAGCTTGTTAACGCCGCCGTTATACCCGATCACATCGATATCGTACATGATTGACTTGATCGTCTTTGTTCCGAACTTTATGTCAAATGAGATATCTGTCTTATTCAGCCATGAATGAGGTTCTATCCAATCATTAGGCTCTTCTGTCTGGAGCTTATCTTTAAATACCTGTTTGAAAAGACCGTCATGATAGCATAGTCCGAGTCCTTCACCCGCATATCCAAGAGTCGCGATTGAATCAAGGAAGCATGCCGCAAGTCGTCCAAGTCCGCCATTTCCAAGTGATGGTTCCGGTTCGACATCCTCGATCGTATTCAGATTGTGACCATACTTCTTGAGTATCCCATCAAGTTTGTCGTATATTCCCAGATTGATAAGGTTGTTTGACAGAAGCTTGCCTATAAGGAATTCCGCAGAGATATAGTAAATCTTTTTCTCTGACTCGATCGGATTTGTCACCGCTTCAAGTTCCTTTGTCATCTCAAGGATGCCAATATAGAGCTCGCTATCTGTGCAATCCTCTATCCCTTTGTTGAAGATTTCCTTTACATTGTCCTTAAGTGCCTGTTCCATGTTCATGACAAGTATGTCACGCTGCATGTTGCTGTCGTTTTCCATTTCTTTCCTCCTTAGATTCTTACTGTCTGCTGCTCTCTTACCGTCTGCTGATCTCTTACTGTCTGCTGCTCTCTTACTGTCTGCTGATCTCTTACTGTCTGCTGATCTCTTACTGTCTGCTGATTTTTTACTTTCTGCTGCTTTCTTACTTTCTGCTTATCTTTTTCTTTCTGTTTCCATGATTCTTTTTTATTTCTCTTGTTTTCTGCTACTTTTTGT
>JAGPKJ010000162.1 GCA_018053995.1 Lachnospiraceae bacterium
GATTTTTAGGAGCCGCTCGTGAAAAAGGTATATCAGTTCCGATATGTGCCGGGATAATGCCTATCACAACTGCAAAGCAGCTTGGTTCTACGGTAACGCTCTCCGGCTCATCTGTTCCAAAGAAGATGGCCGATATCATAGCGAGATTCGGTGATGATCCGGATGACATGCGAAAAGCCGGTACTGATTATGCCATCTCTCAGATACTTGATCTTAAAGCACATGGCATCAAAGACATTCATATATATTCAATGAATAAGCCACAGATGACCGCAGAGATAGTAAACGCGATCAGATAAAACACAATTTTCAGTTAACGAACGGGATCAAAGGATTCTCAATCTTGCGATCCCGCAACATTAATTCTATCACGGCATCTGCCGGAGCTTTTCCCTCAAATAATATAAGGTTCACCTGTTCGATTATCGGAAGTTCAACGTCATACTTCTTTGAAAGTTCTAATGCCGCTTTCGCCGAATACACGCCTTCAACGACCTGCTTTACTTCGTCCATCGCTTCCTGCATGCTCTTTCCCTGACCTATAAGTATCCCTGCTCTTCTATTTCTCGAATGCATTGATGCACACGTCACAATAAGATCACCAATGCCTGTAAGTCCATAGAAAGTCTCTGTCCTTCCGCCCATAGCCAGTCCAAGACGTGATATCTCAGCTATACCGCGCGTGATGAGCGCTGCTTTCGTGTTGTCACCATATCCAAGTCCATCTGCCATGCCTGCAGCAAGAGCAACAACATTTTTAAGAGCCGCCCCGGTTTCTATGCCAAGCATATCCGGACTTATGTAAACCCGGAATACTTCACTCATAAAGATATCCTGAATATACTTTGCAGTTTTCGCAGTATGAGCTCCAACAACAATCGTAGTAGGAACGCCGCATCCGACTTCTTCCGCATGTGAAGGTCCCGAAAGGACTGCAACATCCGCCTGTGGAATCTCCTGTTCGATTATCTGTGAAAGGCGCATCTGAGTTCCCTCTTCGATGCCCTTTGCCACATCTACGATCACCTGACCTTTTGAGACAAATCCCTTTATCTGTGAGGCTTCCGCTCTTACATGAGTAGAAGACACCGCCATTACGATCAGATCCTGTCCACGTACAGCGCTCTCAAGATCCTGTGTGTATGTTATCTTTTCAGATATAACGGCGCCTGGTATCTCTGCCTTATTATTGTGATACCATACCGTAACATCATGCCCGTTATTATTAAGAAGTATCGCAAGAGCTGTTCCCCAGCTTCCTGCGCCGATCACTGAAACTTTAGCCATCTCATGCCCCTTTTTCAATCATCATCCTTGCGCTCTCTGATGATGAACCTTATCGGCGTTCCGACAAACCCGAATGTATCCCTGATCTGATTTTCGATATATCTCTGATATGAAAAATGAAAGAGTTCTTTGTCATTTACAAATATGACAAATGTCGGCGGTTTTATCGATGCCTGTGTGATATAGAAAAGTTTAAGTATACGCCCCTTATCTGACGGCGGCTGCTTCATTGCCTTTGCCTGACTGAGTATCTCATTAAGGACACCCGTCTGAATACGCATCGCATGATTTTCGCTGACCGCATCTATCATATCGTAAAGCTTTTCAAGACGCTGACCTGTCTCTGCAGAAATAAAGATTATCTCTGCATAGCTCATAAACGAAAGTGTCTGCCTGATCTTGTTCGTATACTCCTTGACCGTAGAATTATCCTTGTCAGTTATAAGATCCCATTTATTTACCGCGATAATCACTGCCTTGCCCTTGTCATCGGCAATACCTGCGATCTTCGCATCCTGCTCAGTAACGCCGTCTTTCGCATCAATGACAAGAACGACAACATCTGCGCGTTCGACTGCTGTCACAGTGCGGATAATCATATATCTTTCAAGTTCTTCCTTTATCTTGTTCTTACGGCGAAGTCCTGCAGTATCGATAAAGACATAATCTTTACCCTTATGCTTTACTTCTGTATCGACTGCATCTCTTGTCGTTCCGGCGATATCTGAAACTATTACACGATTTTCACCTATAAGTTTGTTTACGATAGATGACTTGCCGACATTTGGCTTTCCTACTATCGCGATATGTATCCTGTCATCATCTTCCGCATCAGTATCCGGTATATCATCGAAATGCGATTTGACCACGTCAAGAAGATCCCCGAATCCCATCTTGTTCACTGCTGAAAGCGGATATGGATCTCCCATCCCAAGATTATAGAATTCATAAAGATCCATCTGAAATTTCTTGAAATTATCATCTTTATTGACTACAAGTATAACGGGCTTTCTCGATTTTCTGAGCATATCCGCAACACCGTAATCCGCGTCAACAAGACCCTGTTTCAGATCTACGACAAACAGTATTATATCTGCTGTATCCATCGCTATCTGAGCCTGTTCACGCATCTGTGAGAGTATAACATCATCCGAATCCGGTTCGATGCCGCCCGTATCTATAAGGGTAAATGCTGAATCGAGCCATGTCACATCTGCATAGATCCTGTCTCTTGTTATTCCCGGAGTATCCTTTACTATTGATATATCCGATCCTGCGATCGCATTGAAGAGTGTCGATTTACCGACATTAGGTCTTCCGACTATCGCTACTATTGGTTTTTTCTTCTTATTTCCCATTTTCCCTACATCTCTCTTATCTCTTGTGCTGCCTCATTGATACCTGCAGCCGGTTTCTGTACAATGTCCTCATCTATCATTCTATGCTCTGTTCTCTTCCGAGAAGTGCCGCGATAAAATCGTATCCACTAGATTTTACGATAATGCACCGGACTTGTAAAGCTTCAGCGATGTCTGAAAGATACATATCATCAAGCATAAGCGTATCGCCTGCCCTGAACATACTCTGCGGTAGCAGCAGTTCCGCACCAAGTTCATTGCCTTTCAGTTGAGCTATCACATCCTGTCCGACAAGGAGTCCTGACACCGTTATCCTTTCGCCGAAAAAGTCATTGCGTATAGAGTATACATTTATCTTAAGCCCGCTGCATGCTCTTTCAAGTTTCTCACAGATACCCTTTACAGTATTATAAGCAAGCTTCCCCGAAACGATCGACGCCTCACGCTGTATATTCTTTTCATCACTATCCAGATTCGCGATTGCATCATCTGTCTCATTCATAAGCAGTCTCAGCATGCCAACACCGTTTTCAAGCTGAAGATACCCGTCATATCTCTCTTCTTCCGGCAATTCTCTCTCTGCGAGCAGATACCATTCATCAGACGCATGCATAAAATGAAGTCCGTATTCCTCGTACGCCTTTTTCTGCCAT
>JAGPKJ010000001.1:0-5465 GCA_018053995.1 Lachnospiraceae bacterium
ATAATGGACATCTTTACCGTCCGCATTCCAAGTCAGATTACCATTACTGTCGAGATCATATTTTGCATTTCCCTTTGTATTCGTTATGTCCTTAAGATCTGAGACATCAGCTACCTCTGAATTTCCTTTTGTATTCTTGATCCAGTCACTTACTACGACCTTATCGCAATTTCCGTTTGCATCTGCCATTATATAAACAACTTCATTTTTTGACGGTGCAGCACCCGGATCTGATAAACTGCTCTCATTATCATCGTCAACGTTTCCGCTTCCGATAGCTTCATTAAGCTGATTTTCAAGCTCTTCGCTGCTTTGGGTCTCTTCTGCTGTAGCTGCAGCTGCAGTCGATGAACTGTCTTTCTTCGCGCATCCGGTAAGTCCGGATACTGTAAGTGCAAATGCTGTTGTAACTGCGATGACTTTAATTCCATATCTCTTCTTTATCTCTATATTTTTCATATTATTCTACTCCTTGATCAATCTGATCTTCTTTATATGCTTCTCTGATTTGCTTCTTAATATAACCCTGATTTTATGTACTGTTTTTATGTACTGCTTTTATGTACTGCTTTTGTATGTTTATTATGTTTATCTCTCCGGAGCGCTTTTTTTTCGTCTATCATGTTTTTCTTTGGCTCTCTGCATGGCTTTATCTCTTCTTGCATTAATCTTCGCAACACTTTCGGGTGTAAATCCCGATCCGGTTCTGATGATGACCGGATCAAATATCATGAACAGACTTGGCAGTATGAAGATAACTGTCAGCATGCTTATGATCGCGCCTCTTGCCATAAGATTACACATCGAGCTTATGATATCTATGTTCGAGTAAAGACCTACGCCGAATGTTGCGGCAAAGAAGCTGAGCGCACTTACGATTATCGACTGTATTGATGTCGAATGTGCGATAGTTATCGATTCCTGCTTTGACTTTCCTGATCCTCTCTCAAGCTTATATCTGGTTGTCATCAGGATCGCGTAATCAACTGTCGATCCCAGCTGTATAGTACCGATCACGATGCTCGCGATAAATGGAAGCGATGTATGCGTGTAATACGGCAGCCCCATATTTATGAATATGGCAAATTCGATAGCACCGACAAGTATTATTGGAAGTGACGCCGACTTAAACACAAGCGCTATTATGACAAATATGATACCTATTGATGCAATATTGACTGAATTAAAATCGTGATCTGTGATCTCTATAAGATCTTTATTACATGGCGCTTCACCGATGAGCATCGCCTTGGGATCGTATCCCTTGATTATCTTATTTATCGAATCACACTGCGCATTCACTTCATCTGACGCGACTTCGTATTCTGAAGTAATCAGCATCATCTCGTAGCTGCCGCTCTGCAGCGTGTCCTTTATCTCATCAGGAACCATCTCCTCCGGTACCGATGAATCCAGAACACTTTCCAGTCCAAGCGATGATTTAACTCCCTTTACATCATCGATCTTATCAAACATCTCTGCCTTGTCTTTGGCGGTCATGTTCTTGTCAAATAAGACAATATGCGTCGAATTCATATCGAAGTCATCCTGAAGTTTCTTATTTGCAACAACACCCGGAAGATCATCAGGGAGACTCTTCATAAGATTGTAATAGACATCCGTGTGATTATATCCGTATATAGCCGGTATCCACATGACGACGAATATTATGGCAAATGCGATGTAATGCTTAGTCATAAACCCTGAGATCTTGGAGAAATTCGGAAGCAGCGGCTTATGTCTTGTCTTTTCGATCGGTTTATCGAACACAAGGATAAGGCTTGGAAGTATAGTCACACAGCTTACAAGTCCAAACAGCACACCCTTTGACATTACTATCCCAAGGTCTTTGCCAAGCGTGAACTCCATTGCGCACAGAGCCATGAAACCAGCGATCGTTGTCGTAGAACTGCCTACCACCGATGAAAAAGTCGCTGTTATAGCGGCCGCCATCGCATCATTATTATTGTCATAGTTCTGCTTCTGTTCGAGAAAACTGTGCCATAGGAAAATAGAATAGTCCATGGTGACACCAAGCTGCAGTACCGCCGCAAGCGCCTGCGTTATATATGAGATCTGACCAAGGAATATATTTGTTCCGAGATTATACATGATCGCACATCCAATGCTCAACAGGAAAAAGACGGGCACCAGTCCTGAGTCCATAGTGAGCGTCATCGCGATCATTGAGAGGATCACGGCAATTGCGACGTATATCGGTTCCTCTTTCTCAGTCAGCGATTTTGTATCAGTAACGACTGCCGTAAGGCCGCTCAGGAAGCACTGTTTATTTGACAGCTTTCTTATCTGTGTCACAGCGTCCATAGTGTCATCATCCGACATCCCTGTATCATAAAAGATGACCATCATAGTTGTATCGTCATCTTTATTATTAAATGCGTTATATAACTTATCCGGCAGCATATCGATCGGAATATCAAGATCCATGAACGAGTCATACCACAGTGCAGATTTGACATGCGGAACTTTTTCTATCTCTGTTTTCAGTTCAGCGACATCCTTAGGCTGCATGCCTTCAACCATGTACAGGGAAAAACTCCCTATCCCATATTCGTCCAGCATTATCTGCTGTCCCTTCATCGTTTCGATGTTCTTTGGAAGGTAAGTCAGTACATCATAGTTTATCCTCGTCATCTTGTACTGAATCGTTGCCGGGATAAGCAATATCACAGCTGCTATAAGGATTGCGTATCTGCATTTGACAATCCATTTTGACAATCTATTCATTGCATCAGCTCCTCTTCATTCTTATTTTTTCTTAACAAGTGTAATGATATGAACGAGATAAACCATTGTTAATATTCAATTTTATTTTGTTGTTTGAAATTGTATACAAAATACAATCTGCGTTACACAAAAATTAACATGAATCTACAGGTGTTTGCGAATTTATACATTTGAATATATATGTATAAGCACCATTACATTTTTGAGTGCAAAAAAATCCCCTTAAGTAGATTTTTAGGGGTGCCTTGTCTACTTAAGGGGAAACACTATAATAAAATATTGCTATATTATTCTCTATTGATTCTCTGTTGATTCTCTATTGATTCCCTAAATAATATGACGTTTTAATCTTTTTATTCGTTTTAATTATTTAGATGATTCCAGCTTCTTTATCACATCATCCATCGACTGATTCATAATACCGTTGTACGCATCAGCTATCTCCACCGGCGGAATCGCCATTCCCTGTTTTATCCATGTAATGACTACAAAGCTCATCGACTGCGCATAATAATCCGCGATCCAGTTTGGCGTAAGCCATCCATTAATCTTTGCATTCTCTCCGACTCTTCCAACAATATATGAATAGAGAATTTCCTTTATACAGGATTTTATTATACTCTCAAATGAATTTTGTCCCTCGAGCTTTGCTGCCTTACTGTAAAAATCCTTATCTTTTGCAACATTTGTAAAGATAAGAGTGAATCCTTCTTTAATAAATCCGCCAAGAAAAAGCGGCATTATAGGTTCAAGTATCTCAGTGCGGATGATCCATTCGAGCAGCTCATATTTATCCTGAAAATGGTTGTAGAAAGTAGGCCTAATCACTCCGGCCTTGTCAGTTATCTCTTTAATTGTAATCTTCTCGATAGGTTCAACTAGTCCAAGTTCTTTGAAACTCTCGGCAAGAAGCTTATCGACTGTTTCTTTCTGTGGCATCTAGGAATCACTCCTGTTATATAATTATAGGATATGTTATCACATTTTGATTAAAGGGTCAAAAAGTTCAATCCACCAAAGTATTTCCCGATATTTCTCTAATCTCATTTCTCCAATATCATTTCCAATTTCAACTGTAAAGATGGTAGATCATCTCGGATAATTTGCCATACAAGTTTAAGATTAACTCCCTCATAATCATGTACTATTCTATTCCTTAATCCATATAACTGATGCCACGGAATGCCAAGTTGCTCTTTTTTATATTCATCATCAACATTTTTAACAAGTTCACCAATTTGACTAAGGTTAAAGACACAAGCTTCGACAAGCATAGTATTTGAACAAAACGAATCATAGTCGCTGCTTTTGCAATAATTCTGAATCGTATTTATATTTTCAAAAGCTTTTGAATAACAATCTCATTTCGTATATATCTCTTGTCCTGTTCTATTAATTTCTATCTCAACATCTGAATTTTTTTCAACATGAGTAATATCCAAAACATCGACATCTTTATCAAGACTTTCTCTCACGTCTTCGACAAAGCCAACAAATGAAAGTCCCTTTAAGCCGATGTCCACCAGAAGATCAATATCGCTATTCGGAGTTGCATTGCCTTTACTATATGAACCAAATAAAATAGCGTATCTTATACCGTGTTTTTTTAATATAGGTTCTAGTTTCTGCTCTATCTCTGTTTTACTATATACTAAGTCCGACATGCAGTCTCCTTTCCTAAAATTAACAATATCATGAAAAAACACATATCCTAACAAAATCATCTAAAAATATATTTTAATGTAATTCACATACCTTTTCAACCAGCGACAAATAAGTTGCCATATGAATCATTTCAGCATTCAATTTTGAAGAGATAGTTCATATACATCGAACCAGTACCTTTCAGCCATAAAACTGCCGGTATCCTTAGATGATATTCCATATTTCTCTTTCAAATTCGTAAGAACATCATCTCTCGAATTAAAGCTTCCAAGAAAAAGAACTTTTCCACACTGACGTAACCATGTTCTGATCTCAGCTTCATCCTCAAGCGGCTCCGCTGACGGAAGCATCTCACTTATCAGTTCTTCAGGTGCGCCGCCAAGCAGATATATCCGATTGTCCCTGCCATCAAGCATATATGCGCTTAAAGCCTGCACATGATTAAAGTTGCAGACTATACGTGTCCCTGGTTCTATACTCTCAAATAGTTTATCCGTTTCTGCCATCTGAACGTGCTTGTATTTTTCATTTCCGGCAAATGAATGAAAGCTGTAGATTCCAGAAAATACAACTACAGCGAGCATAGCAAACATAATTATGTTCCTAATGATCGGCATATGTTTTGACGCAATTTTCTTTTTATTCGTTTTTTTTGATTCACTATCAGATTCTTCTTCATCGTGCATCTCACAGTCTGATTCTTCTTCATCGTGCATCTCACTGTCTGATTCTTCTTCACCGGGTATCTCACTGTCTGATACGTTTTCGTCATCTTCTGCTCCGCATCCCATAAAGACGGCAAATGCCAGCCACCACACACCGCATGCCGGAATCATATATCTATAGACAAACACGGGTCTTATAAGCACGGATGCAATGAAACCCGTAAGTATCAGAAGTATCATTGAAAAGAAACATATAAATCCAAACTGTAACTGATGTTGTAACTGATTTTTGTGGTCATATTTCTCTTTTTTACATGGAATGCTGACATTGTTTCCGCTAACATTGCTTTCGCTAACAATGCTTATGCTGACATTGCTTCCGCTGAC
>JAGPKJ010000001.1:5565-56751 GCA_018053995.1 Lachnospiraceae bacterium
GCTGACATTGCTTCCGCTGACCTTGTTTCTGATATGCTTTAGTATACCGTATGCATTTAAAAGAGAGACTGCGTATATTAGAAATAAAATCACCGCTAGGATTATTGAGAGCTTTGCATTTGAAATATCCGGTCTGAACAGGAATTTTACACATCCGCCAAGTGTACGCCACGTAAGCGGCTGTATCCAATATGAGCTTTTCACGGCTCCTATCTGCCCGATAAGAACACTCAGCCACGGAACATATGCGATAAGAATAATAACAGGCATCAGAAAAATAAGTCCGATACGCGTAACTCTGCATACAGGATCAGCGACTTTATTTTCTATAGATTCAACGACGCATTTTTTCTTGCTGCGCAGATTTATCATATATATCAGCATCAACACATACAGCATGACTACAGCGATACATGCATAATAATGCGTATAGCAAGCCGCTATTCCACATATCATCGTAATGACCGCATCCCTTATAATCGTTCCTTTTGTTCTGTCCATCATGAAAAATCTGTATGCTGCAAAAGATGCAGCAGTCACGAAGAACATAGCCCATCCATACATTCTTATTTCCACAGTATACGAAGGAAGCTGCGGCATCGTCATTATGGCAAATGAAAATATTCCGCATGTGAGCCAGCCGAATTCTTTGCGGATCACCGTGACTCCAAGTATAAGCATCAGCATAAATGGTACGACCGACATTATCTTTGCTGCAGCTACAATGCTATATGTCAATCCAAATACATTTGCTGCGGCATTTATGATACGTATTCCAACACTCGTGATCATGTAGTACAGCGGCGGATGTACGTCCTTTGCTGCGAAACTCAGCATTTCGCCAAACGGTCTCTTGCAGAATTCTATCGTAAAAAGTTCGTCGTACCAGATATCGTCTCCGCTGCATAGCATAAAAGCTCTTATGACAAATAAAAATGCTGCTGCAGTAAGGAACATTCCGATATATCTGTATAATTTTTTATTTCCCATAAAGGTACTTTCTCCATTATCATTATGTTAGTAGCCAAAAGCGGCAATTGTGTGTTTTGCTGCGTTACAAATTCGTTCTGATTTCATCCATTCATGATAAGTGCCTTGAATTCACGTAAGAATGACTTTTGACACTTGCATCATAATATAATTATAATGTGAGTGTCAAAAAGATCATCTCCAATATATAATTGCACATTAAAATCATGCAGCGTTATAATGATAAGAAGAAATCATGCAGTTTCATAATGAATAGAAGAAAACATTAAACGTTATTTTGAACGGAAAGAAAGCAAGAAGTCATATTTATAATTTCACTTATGTTCAACAGTAAACGGTATTTTATGAAAGTGGGTAATTATGCAAATGAAAAATAAAGAGAATTTTTCTAAGATATATAATGTATTAATGGGCATCGCTGCCTCATTTATACTATTTGGCATGTTGTCGATCAATGTCTTCGCTGCCCCTAGAACAATGTCCGACGGCGGCATCTTTGATCCTGAATATTATGCAGCATCGAATCCTGATGTAACTGCCGCTCTTGGAACTGACGCAAATACTCTTTACAATCATTACCTTCAATATGGTAAAAATGAAGGAAGAAAACCTTATGCGGATTATAATCCCGCAGCAACCAATCCGGCTGCTGCTACGGCTCCAGGACCCGTGATCTCATCATCTTCAGGTTCCACATTTACAGTAGGATCTTACACGATTGCAAAAGCTTACACCAATTCAAAATTATCAGATGACCTTCTTCTGAATAATGTCGTAACGGCTTTTACTTATCTGCCGCCTGAACTTTTGAATGAATTTTTTACAACAAATAACAATACTATGACTTATAATGACATGGCTCATGATGCAAGGTTTGCGACAGGCCGCGTCTCCGGCTATAACAAACAGACATGGAGCATATTGAACGGCAACTGGACGCTTGCTAATTCTGCTATCAATATCTGCACGGATTGTTCTTCTGCCGATTCATACCATATGCTCGGTTCTACAGTCCATGAATTCGGTCACTATTTTGACGCTGTAATGGGTTCGCCTTCCAATTCTCAGGTATGGAAACAGCTCCTCGCTTCTGAATACAACAGCACCGGACTCGCCAGTTATTATTCTACATCAGGTGAATATTTTGCCGAACAGTTCGCAATCTATCTTCTTCCTGACCGTTCCGTCTATAATGTCAGCAAATCTCAATGTCCACAATCACAGGCATATATGGCTAATCTTGTAGCACAATATAACGCGAGCATGGGCGCTAAATAGTTCCCATGCTCTTTGCAAATTCAGTAGATTTCGAATCTTAAATGTAGAAGAAAAAAAGGGAAATCTTCCTGTATTTGGAAGACTTCCCTTTCATCATAATATTCCAGTTCTTTACAGATCGGTAGTTACTGTTTCTTCTGCTGTGGTAGTTTCACTGCTTTCAGCATCTTCTGTCAGACTTGCAATAAGATTGGCAATTTCTGAATCTGAAGCTGCTCCAAGACCGCGTTCTGTTGCACCGCTTGTCAGCTCATCCAATAGTTCTGTGAGTGTATCCTCATCAGTCAGATCGTCTTCGCTGATGTTCAGCTCATCCATTGCAGCTTCAATTGAGTCTGTATTTACGCGCATCACACTAGAGATGCTTGACAGAATACTGCTGCTTTCTGATGTATCATCTGAATCAGAATCTGTTGAAACTGTAGAAGCTGTTGTCGCAGTAGATGCTGCCGTTTCACTAGCCTCTTCTGGCGGTGCCATTGGCGGCATAGACGGACGCATATCGTTGTACTGCTGAGACGGGATAGCCATCTGACTGTCATCATTTTGCTCAGACGGAATATATGAATCCATGTCCTTCGAAAATGATGGCATCTGTTGTGTGGTCGATACCACATCCTGGTTCTGTGTTTTCTGTTCCTCTCTTAACTTTTGTAGATAAAGCTGATAGTCCGTACTACTGATACTACTTACGTTCATAAAGATACCTCCTGTTAGCAGTCTGAATCACTTCCATATGAGGTATTGCTTTCCGTAGCATTGCATTTTTCGCTGCTTTAAATCTATATCTGATAAAGTTTCTCGATAATTAACCCCAATATTTATAAAAAAAGATTCCCCAGACCGACTGGCGGCTTGAGGAATCCCAATTATCAAATATTTAATAATGCTGTTTTATCAGAACTTTCCAGCCTTAGCTGCTTCTTCAACGGAAACCGCTACTGCTACTGTGGCTCCGACCATCGGGTTGTTGCCCATTCCGATAAGACCCATCATCTCAACATGAGCCGGAACAGATGAAGATCCAGCAAACTGAGCGTCTGAATGCATACGGCCAAGTGTATCTGTGAAACCGTATGATGCAGGACCTGCAGCCATGTTATCAGGATGAAGTGTACGTCCCGTGCCGCCGCCTGATGCTACTGAGAAGTACTTCTTGCCCTTCTCGATTCTTTCCTTCTTGTAAGTTCCTGCAACAGGATGCTGGAATCTTGTAGGGTTGGTTGAGTTTCCTGTTATAGAGACATCAACGTCCTCTTTCCACATAATCGCAACGCCCTCTGGTACTGAGTTAGCGCCGTAGCAGTTAACCTTGCCTCTTGCGCCCTGAGGATCAGAGTAAGAAGTTCTTGAAACTTCCTTTACTGTATTTGTATAAGGATCATACTCTGTCTCAACAAATGTGAATCCGTTGATTCTTGAGATGATCTTTGCAGCATCTTTGCCAAGTCCGTTAAGGATTACGCGAAGAGGTTTTGTACGAACTTTATTTGCCTTCTCAGCGATACCGATTGCGCCCTCTGCTGCTGCAAATGACTCATGTCCTGCAAGGAAGCAGAAGCAGTTTGTATCTTCTTCAAGAAGCATCTTGGCAAGATTGCCGTGACCGAGACCAACTTTACGTGTATCAGCAACTGATCCGGGGATGCAGAAGCTCTGAAGTCCTTCGCCGATAGCGGCAGCAGCTTCTGATGCCTTTCTGCAACCTTTCTTTATAGCGATTGCAGCGCCGACTGTGTAAGCCCAGCAAGCATTCTCAAAACAGATCGGCTGAATGTTTCTTACCATGTCATAGACATTAAGACCAGCGTCTTTTGTGATCTTTTCGGCTTCTTCGATAGAAGAAATACCATAGCCCTGCAGTACGCCATTGATCTTATCAACACGTCTTTCATATGATTCAAATAATGATGCCATTGTTATGTCCTCCTCCTATCATTCTTTACGAGGATCGACGACCTTAACGGCCTCGTCCACACGTCCGTACTGACCACAAGCCTTATTGAATGCAGTCGTAGGATCATCACCGTTTTTGATGTTCGTCATCATCTTGCCGAAGTTAACGAACTTATATCCGATGATCTCACCATTCTTGTCAAGAGCGATACCTGTTACATATCCCTCTGTCATCTCAAGATAACGAGGTCCCTTCTTGAGTGTGCTGTACATTGTGCCGACCTGGCTTCTAAGAGCTTTGCCGAGATCCTCAAGTCCAGCGCCAACAGGAAGTCCTTCTTCTGAGAATGCGCTCTGTGAACGACCATAAGCGATCTGAAGGAAAAGCTCTCTCATAGCTGTATTTATCGCATCACATACAAGGTCTGTATTGAGTGCTTCAAGAACTGTAAGTCCGGGAAGTATCTCAGCTGCCATAGCTGCTGAATGTGTCATTCCTGAACATCCGATAGTCTCAACAAGAGCCTCCTGGATAACGCCCTGCTTAACATTCAGTGTGAGCTTGCATGCTCCCTGCTGAGGTGCGCACCAGCCAACACCGTGTGTGAGTCCGGAAATATCCTTTATCTCCTTAGACTGTACCCATTTTGCTTCTTCCGGTATGGGAGCTGCGCCATGATGTACGCCCTGTGCTACTGTACACATATCTTCTACTTCTTTTGAATAGATCATGTGATAACTCCTTTCAATGATAAATTATTATTACGAACAGGATTGATAATTTCCTGTCATACTGCCGTTTCTTATTTTCTCACAATGTAAATAAAAAATCCAGCCCTATTTCTCAGCTTTTGCAACAACATGGTCTTTGTCCTTGAAAATAGAATTCGAAGGGATATAACCGCGTACACATGAGAGCGGATATACATTTGTATTCTTCCCGATTACAGTACCGGGGTTAAGAACTGAATTGCAGCCGACCTCAACGTGATCACCAAGCATCGCACCCATCTTCTTAAGCCCTGTCGCGATATTTCCGTCTTTAGACTTAACGACTACAAGCGTTTTATCACTCTTTACATTAGATGTGATCGAACCGGCACCCATATGTGAATGAAATCCGAGGATTGAATCACCGACATAATTATAATGTGGTACCTGAACTTTATTGAATATGACAACGTTCTTGAGCTCAGTTGAGTTGCCGATGACACAGCCCTTTCCTACGATTGCCTTACCTCTGATAAACGCACACTGTCTGATCTCAGCGTCTTCATCGATGATGCAGGGTCCTTTTATATATACTGACGGAAATACTGTTGCTGACTTTGCGATCCATATATCATCGCCTCTCTTATCAAACTTATCTGCCGGAAGCTTTGCTCCAAGCTTTACGATAAAGTCTGAGATATCCGGAAGCACATCCCATGGATACGTTTTACCTTTGAAAAGATCCGCTGCGATAGTCTCGTCAAGCGTGTAAAGTTCCTCGATCGTCAAGCATTTAATGATATCTGACATTTTATATTTACCCTTTCTGCCCTGTTTTATGGGCTTAACTCTTGTAAAACTGCGAAACATAATCAAATCTTGAATAGAGCATGTTCTGCGTTATGCGGCTCTGTTTGACGCCGTTCGTATGTTTAACGACAAAATCATCCATTTTCTGAGAATACTCTGAGGGTTTTATATCGCCTTCAGCAACCATCGTAAGACCTTTCTCCCAGCTTGCGGTAAGTTTCGGATCAAGGAGCGATCTTATCGAAGTTCCAACGATCTCATATATCATTTCGCCATACTTAGTCGGCGTTATGATCTGTGTCTTTTTATTAAGCAGCAGATACCCGTTCTTGAAGAGTTTCTTAAGTATCTCTGCCCTTGTAGCTGAAGTACCGATGCCGCTTCCTTTTATCTGTGAGCGCAAGTCGTCATCCTCTATAAACTGACCGGCATTTTCCATAGTAAGTATCATCGATCCTGAATTATAGCGTTTTGGCGGCGAAGTTTCTGCGTCTTTTATTACCATATCTTTAAGCGAAAGTTTCTGCCCCTTTTTGATCTTGCTGATAACATCCATAAATGAAGTATCACACTCAGACTCGTTGTCCTGGGCACCTGAACTGTCATCACTGTTATCATCTGTGCCTGATGAAGTTTTATCACTCTCAGTCTGTGTGCCGCTGTTCTCAAATTTATTTTTGAAAAATGAAAACTGCATGGCACGCAGATAGCCAGGGTCAGCCATTACTTTGAAATTGGCGAAGAAAGATTCTTTATGACCTTCTGTCTCTGCTGTTGACTGTCCGTAATTCATATCTACGGTCAGCGATACTTTCTGATATACTGCCGGCGGAAGAAAAATTCCAAGGAACCTTCTGACTATTATCTCATATGCTTTCTTTTCAACAGGTTTTAGGCTGTTAAGCGCAGATAGTCCCTGTCCGGTCGGTATTATTGCATAATGGTCAGTGATCTGCTTGTCATTTACATATTTTGTCTTTGCTATATTCTTGTATGACCCTTTGCTGAGTATCCACTGTGCGATACCGCCGCCCTGTTCGTACGAAGATATACCTTTTAGATTGCGGTCGATCTCTTTTGAGACTGCGGTCGACAACACACGCGCATCAGTTCTTGGATACGTCGTAAGCTTCTTTTCATAAAGGCTCTGAGCTATATCAAGCGTTTCAGACGGACTTATCTTAAAATACCTTGAGCAGTCATTCTGAAGTTCCGCAAGATTATATAGAAGTGGCGGATTTTTAACTTCCTTCTTCTTATTTACCGCAGAAACTACTGGCTCCGAGTCTTTCAGTGCCAAGATCATCTCTTCTGCATCTTTTTTTTCAATGAAGCCATTATCCTTATAAAGTTTCGGCGATCCGTCATAAAGGCTGTCAGGCGTGACTTTCCATTCACCGTTCACATCATGACCATCCGCACCCAACGTGGCACCAACCTTATAGTACGATGTCTTTACAAAGCTTCTTATCTCACGCTCACGCTTTACGACTATACCAAGCACGCAAGTCATAACACGGCCGACCGCTATCACCGCCTTATCCTTTTTCAAGTAATTTTTCAGTGGATAGCCATACTTAAGCGTTAATGCTCTGGAGAAATTGATTCCCATCAGGTAGTCTTCCTGTGCGCGCAGATATGCAGCTGCGGAGAGATCATCATACTCAGATTCATCTTTTGCTTCAGTTATACCGCGGTGTATCTCTTCTTCTGTCTGTGAATCAATCCAAACACGCTTCTGAGATTTACCGCTCACTCCTGCCTGTGACGCGACAAGACGGTAGATATACTCTCCTTCACGCCCGGAATCCGTACAGACATAGATTGTTGTAACATCAGATCTTGTCAGAAGCCCCTTAACGATATTGTACTGTTTCTTCACACTATCGATAACTTCGTATCTAAATTCATCAGGAATAAATGGGATTGTCTCTAGTGACCATTTCTTATATTTGGGATCATATACATCCGGATAGCTCATAGTCACCAGATGTCCAACGCACCACGTCACTACCGAATTATCTGATTCCAGATATCCATCACTATTCCTTAGATTTTCATGAAGTGCTTTGGCAAATTCCTTTGCGACACTCGGTTTTTCTGCTATATATAGATTTTTGCCCATAGATACACTTAACTATCCTTTATTTTTGAAACTGCACAATCGCTGCCTGCACTATTTTTTCATCTCGCTGGCACGTATCAGTTTTAATTTTTTCTTAACCTTTGCTTCAAGATTCAGTTTTTCATCAAATCTGTTTGCAGAGAACAGATAGATATATTCGGCATCTATCCGCGCTTTCTTGGCATTACCCATCAGATTCTCGAATTCATCGAAAGTCATCATAGGTCTGTCCCAGTTGCAGAGACATATAAGTGTCTTACCGTCGCCGTCCTGTGCAACAAGGTCTATCGTTCCATCCTTGCCGACCCACATGCCACTCTTTTCATATTTGAATGGAAGTATCTCTCTTTCATTCTGATCAGCCATATACTGTGAACATACCTGCCTGAAATATGGTGATACATAATGCCTGAATCCCGGAGCGATACATAGACTATAAAATTCTGATACAGACAAAGTATTAAGCCGGCTCATGTTCGGATAAATGAAAGTAAAATAGAAATTCAGAAAATGATCTGATATTCCGTATATACCCTTCTGAGTATTGGCTTTTCCTGCCGTATCATATGAAAATACTTTTTCTACAAGACCAAGTTCCATAAGGTTTTTGATATATACGCTTATCTTTGCCCTTGAAAATCCTGTGTGTTCATACAGATCATTCAGCTTATGATTACCTGCAGCGATTGAAGCCAATATAGTATTATAGACAGCAGTTTCACGCAGCTCTGCTGAAACAAGGTTTGCACCTTCATCATAAAGAACACCTGAATGCTTAAGAATACTTCTGCATATATTTTCCTTGATCGATATCTTATCATCAAAAGCTTCCCATAATCCCGGATATCCGCCAAGTATGGAATAAGCCTCTACGCATTCTTCTCTGTCAAAATCATGAAAATATTCAGACATTTCGTCAAATGGCAGTGGACATATCTTAAGAAATCCCGATATCTCATATGCTGCCTCTCCTATATGAGAGACAAGGCTGTTCTCGACCCAGCCGACACTTGAGCTTACAAGTATAACGAATACATCCCGTTTGCACCACTGACTGTGAACGAAGTCAACAAGCTGTCCAACGAAATCATCACTGGACTTGATCAGATTTACAAATTCGTCGATAACAATGACCAGTTTCCCGGTTCCTTTTTCGGCAACTGCATTAAATATATCTTTATATTCCGGAAATTGGAGCGTCTTTATACCTGCAGATGCCAGGTTCATGCCCCATTGATAACGCAACTCCCTGTCTGATGCCGGAACTGCAGAAAAATAACAGGATGACTTATCGGATACAAATGTACTGATAAGATCATGCTTTCCAATATTTTTACGACCATAGAGAACGATTATCTGACTGCCCTCTCTGCTGTAATTAGTATTAAGATATCCTAATTCCGAACTTCTTGTAAACACTGCTCCGTACCCCCCGTAATCAAAGCCCTGTCAAAATAGATCAGACACTTTTGTCATCCGATATGATATCTTCTTTCTGTTTTATCATATCAAGAAGTTCAGTCATCTTATCTGCAGACATCGGCCTTCCGAGATAATAACCCTGGATATCGCAGCATCCTGCATTGCACAGATACTCAAACTGTTCTTTGCTTTCGACACCTTCGGCGATCGTATCGAGACCAAGCTTGCCAGCCATATAGATTATCGTCTCCATGATCACTTTACTGTTATAATCTGTCGTAACAGTATCAATGAACGACTTGTCTATCTTCAGCGTATCAAGCGGAAGATTTTTCAGATATGAAAGTGATGAATACCCTGTTCCAAAATCATCGAGAGAAATTTTAATTCCATAATCACGAAGAACCGTAAGCTTGTCAGTTATCTCCTTATAATCATTTATCAGTACAGATTCCGTTATCTCAAGTTCGATCTGCTTTGAACTAACGTGATACTTCTCTATCGTTTTCAATATCTCATCAATGAAACCATCCTGCTTATATTGTATTGCCGAGATATTCAATGACAGAACCGAATCGATTCCGAACTTATCGATCCATTCTGAAAAATGCTTTATACTGTTCTCTATAACAAATGAGCCAATCTGTACAATAGTACCGTTTTTCTCGGCTATAGGGATAAAATCTGAAGGCGGAATCATCTTTCCGTCATCATCACGCCATCTTATAAGTGCTTCCATGCCTCGCATTTTTGAAGACTTGATATCATACTGCGGCTGAAAATACATCTCAAAACTTTCGGAAAGTATAGCTTTCTTAAGCTTATTCTCTATCTGGATACTCCGCAGAAATTCGTGGATTATAGGTGCATCAAAATACTGTATCGTATTTTTTCCGCTGGATTTTGATTTGAACATTACGATCTCAGCGCAGTTGATCAGTTCAAGTGGCTTTTGCGATGCTTCAGGGTATACTGCGACACCGACACTGACCGTTATCGACACACTCTGTCCTGAAGTTATATCATATGGCTTCTCCATTAATTCATGGATCTTGTCATAGACGTTCTCGACACTGTCAGCACCTACCGGATCATATATAGCTATACAAAAAATATCACTGTTAAAATGAGAGACAAGTACTTTGCTGCTGGAGAATACCTTGAATCTCTCCCCGACCATCTGCACTAGTTCATCACCTGCAGTGATTCCCATAGAATCATTGATCTTTCTAAAATCATCAATATCTATGAAAAGAACAGCAACTTCACGATTTTCCTCAGGTGCTTTCTTTAGAAAATCGTCAAGCAGCGTAACAAAATAATTTCTGTTGTATAGACCTGTAAGATTGTCATTATAAGCCATATCCCTAAGCATCTCATTATTAAGGCTCAGTTTTGTGACATCACGAAATCTTATTGTCTTATACTTTGGGCGATGCATACCGTCATAGATAATCGTAACGATACATTCAAGATGTTTGACTCCATCACGCATACAGACCTCGGCAGATGCTTTTTCAACGCTGCGCTTATCTGCGTAGATCGTATTCATCAGGAGCTGAGAATTCTCCTCATCAAAATAATCCGATAAAAGGCTTAGATCACTATAAGTCAATATCTTGACCTGAAAATAACTATCCCAGTCGCCATACGTAGATATTCTGTTACTGTCATAATTATACAGAGCAAGCGCACTGCTGGATGAATCAGAAAGAATATTCAGCTCTTTATTCTCATCTATTAACTTTTTATTCATGGCCTTGAGAAGATCGACCTGATATCTTAGATCATCCATTAGTGTCCCTGCTTCTAAATATCTTTTATTTTGCTGAAATATAATCGAGTGCTTTAAGTGTTTCTGCGCAAAGAACTGCACCGCCTGCAGCACCTCTTATCGTGTTATGCGAAAGTCCTACAAACTTCCAGTCATATACGGTATCTTCGCGAAGACGACCTATGCTTACGCCCATGCCATGTTCAAAATCAACATCCTTTGTAACCTGCGGTCTGTCATCTTCTTCCATATATCTTATGAACTGCTTCGGTGCGCTCGGAAGTCCAAGCTTCTGCGGAAGACCTGAGAAATTAACAAGTTTCTCGACAAGCTGTTCCTTAGTAGGCTTCTTTCTGAACTTTACAAATGCAGCAGCAGTATGACCGTTAAGTACCGGCACTCTTATGCACTGGCATGTGATGATCGGTGATTTTGCAGGAACGATAACTCCATTCTCTACCTTGCCCCATATCCTTAATGGTTCACGTTCGCTCTTCTCTTCTTCACCATTTATGAAAGGAATAACATTTCCAAGCATCTCAGGCCATTCCTTGAATGTCTTTCCGGCTCCTGATATAGCCTGATATGTAGTAGCGACTACTTCATATGGCTCATATTCCATCCATGCTGTAAGCGCAGGTGTGTAGCTCTGTATTGAGCAGTTAGGTTTGACAGCGATGAAACCATGTGTTGTGCCAAGACGCTTTTTCTGATATTTTATAACATCAAAATGTTCAGGATTGAGTTCCGGAACTACCATCGGAACATCAGGTGTCCATCTGTGTGCGCTATTATTAGATACAACAGGAGTCTCAGTCTTTGCATATTCCTCTTCGATAGCACGTATCTCGTCTTTAGACATATCTACTGCTGAAAATAAGAAATCAACTTCAGAAGCGACTTTTTCTACGTCTTCAACGTTCATTACTACTATCTTTTTGACACTCTCAGGCATCGGTGTATCCATCTTCCATCTGTCGCCGACTGCTTCTTCATACGTCTTTCCTGCCGATCTCGGGCTTGCTGCGATCGTTTTGACTTCAAACCATGGATGATTTTCCAATAAAGAGATGAATCTCTGACCGACCATTCCGGTTCCGCCAAGTATACCGACTTTCAGTTTCTCACTCATTTTTTCTTTCTCCTCTCAAAATCAGATCAATTAGACCGCTTCTCTGTTTTCTGCCTCAGTGTTCCTTCAGCAAGATACTGCCCGTAATCTCCCATAACATCCTTCATAGAAGTCTCTCCCGGTGCTCCATGCGTGATTCTGCGTTCAACGCACTCCTTGATGCTTATAGCCTTATATATGTCTTTATCAAACTTGTCGCTGAATGATTTCCATTCATCGATAGTAAGATCATCTAGCGGTTTCCCGTGTTCAATACAGTACAGTACAATATTGCCTATTACTGAATGCGCATCACGGAACGGGATTCCCTTTCCCACGAGATAATCAGCTGCATCCGTTGCATTTGTAAATCCGCCGGATGCACTTTTTTCCATAGTATCCTTATTTATCTTCATTGTGCATATCATGCCATTATATAGTTTCAGACATCCAAGGACTGTATCAATCGCATCAAATGTGACCTGCTTGTCTTCCTGCAGATCCTTATCATATGCAAGCGGGATTCCCTTCATCGTAGTCAGGATCGACATCAGACTGCCATAGACTCTTCCCGTCTTTCCTCTTACGAGCTCTGCGATATCAGGATTCTTTTTCTGTGGCATGATACTGCTGCCTGTGGAATATCTGTCATCCATCTCGACAAATTTATACTCATTAGAATTCCAGGTTATCACTTCTTCGCAGCTTCTGCTGAGATGCATCATTATCATCGAAAGATCTGTCAAAAATTCGATAAGATAATCTCTGTCAGATACAGAATCCATGCTGTTATCTGTAGGCTTGTCAAATCCAAGAAGCTTCGCAGTCTCATTCCTGTCAAGCGGATATGTCGTACCGGCAAGTGCGCCCGAGCCAAGTGGACATTCATTAAGTCTGCTGCGCGTGTCTTTAAGCCTCGATCTGTCACGCTTTATCATCTCAAAATATGCGCCGAAATGATGTGCCAGCGTAACCGGCTGTGCTTTCTGCATATGTGTAAATCCCGGCATAAAAGTATCTATGTTATCATTCATGATCCCAAGGATCGTCTTCTGAAGATCATAGAGTTCATCATCTATATCAAGGATCTCGTCGCGAATATACATCTTCATATCAAGTGCGACCTGATCGTTGCGGCTTCTTCCGGTATGAAGTTTCTTTCCCGCATCGCCCACTCTCTTTATCAGTTCAGCTTCAACAAAGCTGTGAATATCTTCACATTCATCAGTGATCACAAGCTCGCCTGCTTCAATATCAGAAAGTATGCCGCCCAGACCGTCTATCATGTCGGCAGATTCTTTCTTTGTGACGATACCGCAGTCACCAAGCATCTGCGCCTGCGCGATGCTACCACGTATATCCTGTCTGTATAATCTTTTATCAAATGAAATGGAATTTTGGAAGTCTGAAGCGTCCTTATCAAGAGCGCCCTGAAATCTTCCTCCCCAGAGCTGTGCCATATAGAATATCTCCGATCAATCTGATTTATTAAATCATAGTTTAGCATATCACTATTACCATTTCAAGAATAAAAAGCAATAAAAAGCCCATAAAAACTTATACATTATCGGAATTCTCCGGTATTGTATAAATCTACATGGGCTATGCTATATATTTCCCTATAATCTTAAGTACTGACCTTTTGGCTCTGTCTGCATAAAAAACAAACTTAATCCAGCTCTATCTGCATAGATCATCTGATATACATGTTATCACGCCGGTCTTTTCAGTCTTTTTGACATCGATCAGTCTCTGATTAGATGAACCTCTGTATGATAGCGAGATATCTTTTTTCTCTATCATAAACTCGCCATCCACAAGCACGTCTATGAGTGAAAGAAGTTTATCCGTCACTTCGCATCTGGCTCTGCCCGCGCCTTTTAGTTCATCATATGTATATCCGCTATACATCCAGATCGATTTCTCCGGATATATTCTTCTTATTTCCTCGATCAGAGGAAGAAGTGCGCGCTGATTATCCGGCTCCCATGGTTCACCGCCAAGAACGGTAAAACCGCTGATATATGCAGGCTTCAGAAGTTCAATGATCTGTCTTCTTACATCATCAGTAAATTCTTCTCCATATGAAAAATCCCACGTTTCCGGTTGAAAGCATTCTTTGCAGTGATGAGTACATCCGCTCACGAACAGCGTCACCCTGACTCCGGGACCATCAGCTATATCTGTTTTTTTAATGTTTCCGTAATTCATCTGATTTTCCTTATAAAATAATACATATGATGCAGGTGTCAAAGCAGCAATATATTATGATGAGGCGAATTGCTGTGAGTGTCAAAAAGAAATCTTGTTATGACATAATGAACTATGATCTGCTTTGTTATACCTCACGATATCACAGATGAAGCACACGTTCCTTGATTTCCTGAGTACGCCCCTGATTCCAGAACTGTGTTCCAATATAACCGCAAGTTCGTCTGGCAACATTCATCTTGTCCTGATCACGATTGTGACAGTTCGGGCATTCCCAAACAAGTTTTCCCTCTTCATCATTAACAATCTTGATCTCTCCGTCATAACCGCATACCTGACAGTAATCACTCTTTGTATTTAACTCTGCATACATTATGTTGCTGTATATATGCTGCATAAGTGCAAGAACAGCCGGAATATTATTCTGCATATTAGGTACTTCTACATAGCTTACAGCGCCGCCCGGTGAGAGTTTCTGAAATTCTGACTCAAAGCTGAGTTTCGTAAATGCATCTATGTTCTCTGTAACATGTACGTGATAGCTGTTTGTTATATAATTCTTATCAGTGACTCCCGGAATCATGCCGAACCGCTTCTGCAGGCACTTGGCAAACTTGTATGTTGTTGATTCAAGTGGTGTGCCATATACACTGTAATCGATATTCTCTGCTTTCTTCCATACTGCACATGCATCATTAAGTTTATGCATTACCTTAAGCGCAAATTCTTTCCCTTCAGAATCCGTATGAGATTCCCCGGTCATGTACTTCGTACACTCGCAAAGTCCCGCATATCCAAGCGAAATCGTTGAATATCCGCCGTAGAGCAGCTTATCTATCGTTTCACCTTTTTCAAGACGTGCAAGTGCGCCATACTGCCAAAGGATCGGAGCAACATCTGATTTTGTTCCGAGAAGTCTTTCATGGCGAATCCGCAGCGCTCTGTGACAGAGCTCAAGCCTTTCATCCATTATTTCCCAGAACTTGTTCATGTCTTTTCCTGATGAACATGCCGCATCTACAAGATTGATCGTTACTACACCCTGATTAAAACGTCCATAATACTTATGCTTATCCGTACTATAGTTCTCAGCCTTGGCAACATTGCCTATAGCCTGTGTCCTGTCCGGAGTAAGAAAGCTTCTGCACCCCATGCACGGATATACATCTCCCTTATCCTGTTCCATTATCTTTGCGGAAATGAAATCCGGAGTCATCCTCTTTGCGGTACATCTGGCAGCGAGCTTAGTCAGTTCCCAATATTTTGATCCTTCACTTATATTGTCTTCTTCAAGTACATATATGAGTTTAGGAAATGCAGGTGTGATGAAAACGCCTTTCTCATTCTTTACGCCTTTGATACGCTGATTAAGCATCTCCTCGATGACCATCGCAAGATCGTCTCTTGTACGTCCTTCCGGCACTTCATCGATATACATAAAGACCGTAACAAAAGGAGCCTGTCCGTTAGTCGTCATAAGTGTGATGACCTGATACTGTATCATCTGAACACCACGATTGATTTCTTCCTTTACGCGCATTTCCGCGATCTCAGCTATCTTGTCATCTGATACCTTTATGCCTTCCGCATCAAATTCACGTCTTACTTCCTTGAGAAGTTTTTCGCGGCTCACCTGAACAAACGGTGCAAGATGTGAAAGTGATATGCTCTGTCCGCCGTACTGTGAACTTGCTATCTGAGCTATGCTCTGAGTAGCGATATTACAAGCCGTAGAAAAACTCTTTGGCTTATCTATCATAGTCTCACTTATTACAGTACCGTTCTGAAGCATATCCTCAAGATTTACGAGGCAGCAGTTATGCATGTGCTGCGCAAAATAATCTGCATCATGGAAGTGGATTATTCCTTTTTCATGAGCATCAACGATATCTTCAGGAAGGAGAAATCTCTTCGTAATATCTTTGCTTACTTCTCCGGCCATATAGTCTCTCTGAACACTGTTTACGACAGGATTTTTATTCGAATTCTCCTGCTTTACTTCCTCGTTATTGAATTCCAGCAGACTGAGGATCTGATCATCAGTTGAATTAGACTTTCTGACAAGAGCTCTATCATAACGGTATGTTATGTAATTTCTCGCAAGTTTCGTCGCGCCGCAAAGCATAAGCTGATCTTCGACCATATCCTGTATCTCTTCGACATTGGCTGCACGATTGAGCATTCCGCATTTTGATTCAACATTTTTAGAAATATCATCTATCTTTTCATCGCTGAGTCTGCAATCCTCATCAACTGTCTCATTTGCCTTATGAATAGCTGCATTGATCTTCTTTATATCAAACTCCGACTCAACACCGCTTCTTTTGATAATGTTCATCTTTCCAAGCCCCTCCATATCTGTTCCTTTATTCATGATGCCATGATACATATGACCATTTTCTGGCAAATCAAATAAGCCCACTTAAACTTTCTTGATTATATAAGCACTCTAAAGTCCGTTGATCATCTATAGATTTCTAAGATATACAGGATTTCAAAGAATCATCGTCTGATTTTATAGCTTATCTTGTATCATTTTCTTTTCGTGTACACTATATATTGTATCATCGAGCAATCTTATGTCAAGAAATTGTGATAAGAAAAAAGTCACAAAATTCAGCTCGAATTTTCTACGAACAAACATTATGGAATACTTCCTGGCTGTTTACGCAAAAAAAACAGACCCATATTTGATATGAGTCTGTTCTAGACAAGCCGGGAAAGGGAGTCGGACCCTCGACCTACTGATTACGGATCAGTTGCGCTACCACTGCGCTACCCCGGCTTATTACATCGGTTACGGTGATTTCCCGCAACCGACTTTTGTATTATACTACGGCGGTTTTAAATGAGCAAGAGAAAAGACCTTATTTCTTACGTCCAGCCTTTTTTGATACGTTAATGACTGCCTTGCCTACACTGCTCACTGTATCTACAGCACGTTTAGCCAGACTCTCAAACTGTATACGTCTTTCATCTGCCTTTTGAGCTCTCATCTCCGCATCATCAGCTTTTCCAGCTGCATCCTCGGCTTCTTTTCTGGCACTGTCACGATTGACTGCTTCCGCATCAGAAAGCCTGTTTGCCTCATCTATGTGTCTCTGAACTTCATCTACTTCGGCACGTGCACTATCAATACGCTTTTCAGCATCCTGTCTTACCGTCTCAGCATTTCTCTGTGCCTGCTCTATCTTTCTCCTTGCCTCAGCCATCTCTCTGTCAGACTGTTCACATAGTATTATTACTTTATTCTTGGCATCTTCAAGCTGCTTACCCGCCTTTTCAGCGTCTTTTTTCGCCTTCAGTCTGCTTTTTTCGGCGGCTTCAGCTTTCTCACTCGCCTGATTTTGATATGACCTTAATCTTTCAGCTTCATTTTTTGCATCAGCAACGACCTGCTTTTCTTCTTCGGCCTTTTCAAATGCTATCTCCGATTTTTCCTTTTCATCATAAGGATAATACTTAAACATTAATACTGAGAGTGGTCCGCATTCGGCTGTTATAGAAAATGACCTTCCGTCATATTCCCCGCTTCTTGCACGTACTGAACTGCTCTGCATTGTACCTGCGCCGCCATATATCTTACTGTCGGAATCAAATATGATCTGATATCTCCCGTCTTCAGGGACACCTATCCGTAATGTCTGTGCAGCATTAGCAAAATTAGCGGCAACAACTACAAGTTCCGAAGCACTGTTTCCTCTTCTCAGAAACGTGACCATACATTTTTCTGATGACATACAATTTATCCATTCAAATCCATCGCTCAAATCATCTTTTGCGTACAGTTCCGGATATGATCTGTATACTTTATTCAGATCAGCAACGCATTTCATCAGCTTTACGTTGTCTGTCTTTTTCGCAAGTGTCCAGTCGATCATCTTTTTTTCATTCCAGATACCTGTCTGTCCAGACTCCTGCCCCATAAACATCATCTTTTTGCCCGGATGTGCTATAAGATAAGCTGCGCAGAGTCTGACCCCTGCAAATTTATCCTTTTTTTTGCCCGGCATACGGTCAAATAAGCTTCCTGCAAAATCTGCAGCCTCTTCATGTGAGAAGCCTGCAATGTACTTTTCACTGTAACAGTAGACCATGCTCTCAGTAAGTTTTTCATGACATCCACTTCTAAAATACGGATCAGTTTCGATATATGTCATAAGATCTGCGACTGCTGTGTTATTCCATTTGAAATCAAAGCCGAGACCTTCTTCCTCCGTAGGCGACGTTACTTTCGGACAGGATGCTGATTCTTCTGCTATCGTCACTGTACCGCGATATCTTTCATGTACAGTATCATTACACTTTCTAAGAAAAGCTATCGCTTCAAGGTTTTCATTGCCGCCATATATATTCGGCGTCCATTCTCCATTTTTTTTGCCATAATCAAGATATAACATGACTGCTACGGAATCCATCCTTATTCCATCAGCATGAAATTTCTGAATCCAGTAAAGTGCGTTACCAAGCAGATATTCTGTGACCTGTGGCTTGCCATAATCAAACAGTTTTGTTCCTATCTGCGGTCTGTATCCTCTTCTTGGATCCTGATTTTCATAAAGACATGATCCGCCAAAATTACCAAGACCATATTCATCTGCCGGAAACTGTGCCGGTGTCCAGTCTAATATGACCCCGATGTTTTCTTTATGACATTCATTAATAAAATACTGAAAATCCTCTGGTGTTCCATATCTTGCGGTTGGTGCATAATACCCGATCGTCTCATATCCAAGTGAAGCATCGAGTGGGTGTTCCATTATAGGCATAAGCTGAACATGTGTATATCCGCACTCTCTCACATGCGCGATAAGTTTTCCCGTTAAACTTCTGAAATTGATAAGCTCATTTCCCTTAACCTGTGGTTCACAGAAATCTCCGGGATAAACTTCATATATAGACATCGGTATCTCTGTCTTTTTATCTCTTTCACGCTCTTTGATCCAGTTTCCATCTGTCCAGTTAAAACTGTCGATATCACATACAATACTTGATTTGCCAGGTCTAAGCTCCTGTCTGAATGAATATGGATCTGCTTTTTTCTGTAGCATACCACCGCGCATCTTGATCTCATATTCATATTCGGCACCGTCTTTTACTCCGGGTATAAATATTTCAAACACTCCTGATGATCCAAGTCTCCTCATCTGGTGCATTCTTCCGTCCCAGTTATTAAAGCCGCCTATAACACTTACACGCACAGCATTTGGAGCCCATAAAGCAAAAAGTGTGCCTTCCGTACCATCGATCTTTCTGATATGTGATCCCAGATACTCGTATGCATTTTCGCTGTCACCATTCGAAAACTTTTCAAGAAACGATGTGGGAATCTGCTGTTCAAATCTGTATGGATCTGCCATCTTTCTGACCGATCCGTCAGCAAATTCAGCAAGATATGTATAATCACCAAATCTATTAGGGAGCATGGCAGCAAAAAAACCGCTTTCATCAGCCATGTCCATTTTGTAGCTCTTATCGCTGCCTTCGGGCTGTATACTGACTTTGACTGCGCCAGGAATATATGTCTGATAGATTGTCTGAGAATTATGAGCATGTGGTCCAAGTATACTGTGCGGATCATCACATTCTGAATAAACGACAGATTCTATCTCCGGCCAGTTCATCAGTTTATACAGTTTTTTTATCATATATTTTCCCCTCCAGCTTAGCTTTATATAGCGAACGATAATATCCTTTAATCAAATCTCATGTATAAAAAGTCCACTCAGTAATTTAGGTTCGAACCATGTTGATTTTGGAGGCATAAGTCTGCCACTGTCTGCAACTTTCATAAGTTCATTCATCGAGGTCGGATACATCGAAAACGCACAAATACAGTCTCTGCTGCAACGTCTCCCAAGTTCCTTGCATCCCCTTATCCCGCCTACAAAATCTATCCTTTCATCTTTCCTCGGATCATCAATGCCTAAAAGCGGTGAAAAAACATTATCCTGAAGTATACTTACGTCAAGATCGCCAACAGGATCACCTGTCCTCATTTTATCAGGAATAGTCAGTCTGTACCATCTTTTTCCGTCATAAAATCCTACAGTTCCTTTTTTATCAGGATATACTTCTGTTTCTGAAGCCTCCAAATGAAACATCTGCGTAAGTTTTTGACAAAATGATTCCATCGTCATACCATTGAGACTTTTTATCACTCTGTTATATGGCAGTATCCGCAATTCCTCCGCAGGAAAAAGTACTGATAGAAAATACTGAGCTTCCTCATCATCCTTGTTCTCATCCGCTATCTTTACGGCTGACGCACATCTGTGATGACCATCAGCGATATATATACTTCCTATAGATGCAAATTCTTTGCTTATTATTTTAGTTTTATCAGGATCTGCGATCTTCCAGACCCTGTGTCTTACTTCCTTTGTATTCTCAGTCGTAAAATCACATTCCGGCTCTGTTTTCTCTGTTTCTTCTATTATACCTGATATAACATCATTTTTATGATATGACAAAAATACAGGTCCCGTCTGAGCATGACATGATCTGATATGATTCACTCTGTCGATGAGTTTGTCTTCCCTCGTATTCTCATGCTTTTTTATAATGCCATTTCTATAGTCAGCTGCTGAAGCACATGCGGCTATGCCGTTCTGCGTAACTCCATCCATTGTAAGCGCATATATATAATAATACGGCTTATCATCCCTGACAAAGCTGCCATTATCTATCATATCATGAAGCATTTCGCCAGCTTCAGCGTATACTTCAGGCGCATACATATCATGATCCGGTTCAAACTGTGTCTCTGGTCTGTCGATCCTGAGAAATGAAAGCTCATCTCCACGTGTAAGTTCATATGCCTCCGCGCGTGAATACACATCATACGGAAGTGCCGCTATCTTATCATCAAGTCCGTGTACCGGTCTAAGCGCCTTTATCGGTCTTACATCTGCCATTGTGATCATCCTCCATAATGAGACTTAAACTGCTATACATTTTATGTGACGTTAATCTAACTTCAAAGAGCGGGCCTCTTTGGCCCGCTCTGAATTTTATCATAATGCAAGCTTCTAAAGGAAGCTCCCGCAATTCTACTTATTTTATTACACGAACACGATATACACCCTCGATGTTAGCAAGCTTTTCGATGATATCATCACCGGCGCGCTTTTCCACATCCATCATCGTATAAGCATATTCTCCACGTGATTTATTAGTCATATCGCTGATGTTGATACCGGCATCACCAAGACATGCTGTAAATCTGGTGATCATGTTTGCGATATTCTTATGCATTATCGTGATACGTCCTACCTGTTCGCATACACCCATATCGCATGACGGATAGTTGACACTGTGATTGATATTTCCGTTATTCAGGAAATCCATCATTTCCTGTACTGCCATTACGGCACAGTTATCTTCTGATTCTTCAGTAGATGCGCCGATATGAGGTGTCACTATGCAGTTCTCAACTCCAGCGGTTATCGTATTCGGGAAATCACTTACATACTTGCGTATCTGTCCCTTCTTTACGGCTTTTACGACTGCTTTCTCATCAATGAGGATATCTCTTGCAAAGTTCATAAGAATAACCCCATGCTTCATCTCTTCGATAGCGGCTTCATCGATCATTCCCTTTGTTGCATCCATAAGCGGTACATGGATCGTAATGATATCGCAATTTTCATATATCTCATTTACATTGATCACATGCTTAACGGCACGGCTAAGATTCCAGGCTCCGTCTACTGATATATATGGATCATATCCGTATACTTCCATTCCAAGATTAACTGCAGCATTTGCTACCTTTACACCGATAGCGCCAAGTCCGATAACACCTAATCTCTTGCCTTCGATCTCTGTTCCTGCGAACTTCTTCTTGGCTTTCTCTGCACTCTTTGCGATATTTTCATCTTCAGCGTTCTCTTTGACCCATTTGGCACCGCCCATGATATCACGTGATGCATAGAGCATACCTGCGATCACGATCTCTTTTACTCCGTTTGCATTTGCTCCTGGAGTATTGAATACGACGATACCTTTCTCGGCACATTTGTCGAGCGGGATATTATTAACACCGGCGCCGGCACGTGCTACTGCAAGAAGCTTATCAGACAGCTCCATATCGTGCATTGCTGTACTTCTTACAAGTATGCCTTCTGCATCATCTACATTATCAGTTTTTTGAAAATCCTTTGTGAAATTTCCAAGACCCTTTGTCGATATTGGGTTAAGACAGCTATATTTAAACATGATTCCTCCTAATTTGTTTTGAAGTGCAAATTTCCACATATTTTGCAGTTAAATATTTTTAGCTTCGTATTCTTTCATGAACGCAACAAGTTTCTCAACACCCTCTGTAGGCATCGCATTATATATGCTCGCACGCATGCCGCCTACTGAACGATGTCCCTTAAGGCTTACAAATCCGGCTGCTGTCGCAGCCTTGATGAATTCAGCATCCTTTTCTTCATCACCTGTGATAAATGGAACATTCATAAGTGATCTGTCTTCTTTTCTTACCGTTCCATGGAAAAGTTTACTCTCATCAAGGTAATCATACAGGATCTTAGCCTTGTTCTCATTTATCTTCTGCATCTCTTCAAGTCCGCCGAGTGAAAGAAGCCACTTGAACACCTTGCCGCATATATAGATTCCGTAGCACGGAGGCGTATTGTAAAGAGAACCCTTATCAGCATGTGTCTTATACTTCATCATAGTAGGTGTGCACGGAAGCACATCATCACGGATAAGATCATCACGGATTATAACGATCTGCGTTCCCGCAGGTCCCACGTTCTTCTGAACACCGCCGTATACCATACCGTACTTGGTAACATCCATAGGTTCTGAAAGGAAGCATGAAGATACATCCGCTACAAGATCCTTGCCCTTTGTATTTGGCAGTTTATTGAATTTTGTTCCATATATCGTATTGTTCTGGCAGATATATACATAATCCATATCATCGGTTATCGGAAGATCAGAGCAGTCCGGAATATATGAAAATGTCTTGTCAGCTGAAGAAGCAAGTTCAACGGCATCGCCATATATAGCGGCTTCCTGATATGCTTTCTTTGCCCACTGACCTGTGATTATATACCCGGCCTTTTTATTTTTCATAAGGTTCATAGGAACTGATGCAAATATAAGACTTGCACCGCCCTGCAGGAAAAGTACCTTATAATTATCAGGTATTCCAAGAAGCTTCCTGAGATCTGCTTCTGCTTCATCTATGATAGTCTGGAAGGTTTTAGATCGATGGCTCATCTCCATTACGGACATACCGCATCCACGGTAATCCATCATCTCGTCAGCTGCTTCTCTGAGCACTGATTCCGGCAGTACAGCAGGACCTGCTGCAAAATTGTAAACTCTAGCCATTTTTCTTTCCCTCCTGTTTTTGTGCTATAAAGCTACATCATTATGATTAACATTTTAAATAATACCTTTATAAATTTGATGCGTCAACCCTTTTATACTTTAACGCGATAATCTAATAGAACATGACAACCGGTGTTCCAACCTCTGTTTCATTGTATAATTCCAGCATTTTATCGTATGGAGTATTCACACAGCCATGCGATCCGGCCGTCTCATATATATCTCCGCCATAATCATCACGCCATGATGCATCATGTATTCCAATACCCTTATAGACCTGCATCCATAGCTTTACAAATGAAGTATAATTTGCTCCATGCAATGTTCTGTTCTTCTGCTTTACGATCACATAATTCACACCTGCAGGGGTTCCGCGTTTTAATGCGACATTACCGGTAACAACCGGTGTCTGCAGTTTTATTGTGCCACCCACGTAATGATATAACATCTGTGATGACATATCGACTTCTATATATGTATTTCCTATATCATTCTTATCGCCTTGAACAGCTGCTTTCTGGGCATACACCGGTTCTTCGGAAACTTTCTCCCTTTTATTCAGCTGTCCCATAAGTCTTTCAAGTTCACTCTTTTTATCGATCTTATTACCGTATGTACCGCCTTCGATACTTACGTTACGTCCACTTGTAGAATGAAAACTCCTGGTTATCCCGACCGTATCATATTTTGATGAAAGCTTATCGATATAGGCTTCTACAAGATCACTATCAAGCTGCGCATTTCCAGCCTTATCAAGATATATATTTCCTTCTTCATTCATGCGTATGAATCCGCTGGCAATCTTACTATCTATCTTTTCTTTTTTTTCGCCAAAATCAAGTTCGATATCCTGATTCTGCAGAGGTTCTATCTTTTTATAGAGATCTATGTCGCTCTGCATCTCCGGTGTTATCTTAAGGTCATAATAGCATTTTGAAGCCTTAAGATCGACACTGCCCTGACTGTTACCTACATCATCTTTTACAGCCTTCATTCCCTTCTGTACATCAAGGATATTTTTGCTGTTATTGATCAGTACATATCCTTTCGCCGTATCATAATAAAGTCGTACTTCCGGTTTTTCAGATGCTGCTTTTGCAAATGGAGGACATTCCGCGATCTTTTTATCCAGTAGATCTTTATCATAAGTCACAACAGGAAGAAGCTTCTGTTCATGGTCTGATAAAAGATTTTCAGGCCAAAGCCAACTGTTCTGCCTGTCAAGATATATCTTAAGCGCTTTCTTAAAATCAAATTTGTATCCTATATCATCCGCGGATATAAGGTATAGTCTGCCATTGCAATCCTTTATATTTATTCCGTTATAGTGAAACTGTGATGTAAGGATATCGTTTACTTCATCAATGCTCTTGCCTGTACAATACGTCCCATTGATCCACGTTCCATAGCTGAATCCGTTTCTGTAATATAGAGAAAGTGAGATATAAGATACCGCAAACACAGTAATGATACCTGCAGTGATGAACATCATCACCCGCATTACCTTTTTACCCATAGATAATAGATTTCCCCTCAATTTATTTTAGATGATACGAAATCGCTCTGCTTTCGCCCCTTGCATCATGATAAGTCTGACTCATCAAATGTCTCTGTCAGCGGCTTGCCCGGACTTGACATCGGAAATACTTTATCGTCTTCCGGTATGACACAATCTATAAGAACCGGACCATTAGCTTTCAGTGCCTTTTTCAGCGCCGGAGCAACATCTTCTTTTTTCTCGATTCTTATCGCAGTACATCCAAGTCCTTCAGCCACTTTACAGTAATCTACTTTATCCTGAAGAACCGTCTGCGAATAACGTTTCCCATAATACAGTGTCTGCCACTGTCTTACCATTCCAAGCACATGATTGTCTATGACAACCTCGATTATCTTGATATCATAGCGGCTTGCTGTCGCAAGCTCATTCATATTCATTCGAAAACATCCGTCACCTGCGATGTTGACACATATCTTCTCAGGACGTCCGACTTTTGCTCCTATACATGCTCCAAGTCCATATCCCATCGTGCCAAGTCCGCCTGATGTTATGAATGTTCTGGGTTCAGAAAATCTATAATACTGAGATGCCCACATCTGATGCTGTCCTACATCAGTAGTGATTATCGCTTTACCATCAGTAGCCTTGTCAATCTCTTCGATCACATACGGACACGATAACCTGTCCTGATCATAACTGAGTGGATATTTCTTTTTCATATCCATGATATGTGCATTCCAGTCAGAGTGTTTCTGCTGCCTTATCATCTTATTCATCTTCACAAGAACAGCTTTAAGATCGCCGACGACTGACGCATCAACATGTATGTTTTTATTTATCTCAGCAGCATCTATATCTATATGGATGATTTTCGCATGAGAGGCAAATTTCTTTGGATCACCGATAACACGATCAGAAAAGCGTGCTCCAAGAGCGATAAGAAGGTCACATTCGCTCACGCCAAAATTAGATGTCTTTGTTCCATGCATTCCTATCATGCCCGTATAATGATCATCATGACCGTCAAATGCACCTTTACCCATCAGTGTATCACACACAGGTGCATCCACAAGTTTTGCAAATTCCCTTACTTCCTTGTATGCTCCTGATATTATGGCTCCGCCTCCAACATAGATAAAAGGTTTTTTTGACTCGCATATCATCATGACTACATTTTCAAGATCTTCTCGTGTAAACTTCTCTACAGGCTCAGGTTTATCAGGTACGCATTTAACATATTCACATGAATTTGCAGTGACATCTTTGGTGATATCCACAAGTACAGGTCCCGGTCGGCCGGATTTTGCTATCTTGAATGCTTTTCGTATCGTATCCGCAAGGTCATTTACATCCTTTACAATATATCCGTGCTTTGTGATAGGCATAGTTACACCAGCGATATCCACTTCCTGAAATGAATCCTTGCCTAGCGCCGGAAGTGTGACATTGCACGTTATCGCTACCATCGGTACTGAATCCATGTATGCCGTTGCGATACCTGTTACAAGATTAGTCGCTCCAGGTCCGCTCGTCGCCATACATACTCCTACACGTCCTGTAGCTCTCGCATATCCATCAGCCGCATGCGAAGCACCCTGTTCGTGACTTGTAAGAACATGCCTTATCTCTGAGCTGTGTTTATAAAGTGCATCATATACATTTAAGATAGTACCGCCCGGATATCCGAATACGGTATCTACACCCTGTTCCTTAAGACATTCAACTACGATCTCTGCTCCGGTAAGCTGCATAGCAATATCCTCCTGAAAATAATACAAAAAATTTATTCTGATACATTCGCGTATTTACAGATTTTTGTCAGATCATTATCCGATCTTTATCAGATTCCTATTGACATATCAGTTCTTGCCGGGGATCTCCAGAATAGCGCCGCGGTTTCCGCTTGTCACAAGTTCATGATATCTTGCAAGATAGCCTGTCGTAACACTTGGTTTACGAGGCTTCCATTCCTTGCGTCTCTTCTCTATCTCTTCATCAGACACTTTCATATCGAGCTTGTTCTTAGGTATATCTATTGAGATGATATCTCCTTCTTTTACAAGTGCGATAGGTCCGCCGACTGCTGCTTCCGGAGATACATGTCCGATCGATGCGCCTCTTGAGGCACCTGAGAAACGTCCATCGGTTATCAGTGCTACAGATGAGCCAAGTCCCATTCCTGCGATGGCTGATGTGGGATTAAGCATCTCTCTCATTCCGGGACCGCCTTTAGGTCCTTCATATCTGATGACTATAACATCACCCTCTTTGATCTTTCCTCCGGTGATAGCCGCTATCGCGTCCTCTTCACAGTCAAATACACGTGCAGGTCCTTCATGTACCATCATCTCAGGTACTACTGCTGAACGTTTTACGATACCTGTATCCGGTGCAAGATTTCCCTTAAGCACAGCGATACCGCCGTTTTGCATATATGGATTATCGATAGGTCTTATTACTTCCGTATCAAGATTTACAACTCCCTCAAGATTCTCACCGACTGTCTTTCCAGTCACTGTCATCTGATCAAGATCAAGGAGATTCTTCTTTGTAAGTTCCTTCATAACCGCATATACGCCGCCTGCTTCGTTAAGGTCTTCCATATATGTAGGACCTGCAGGTGCAAGATGGCAGAGATTCGGTGTGATATCTGAAAGCTCGTTTGCCATCTCCATATTGATCTCAATCCCTGCTTCATGTGCGATTGCAGGAAGATGGAGCATTGTATTTGTAGAACATCCAAGTGCCATATCGACTATAAGAGCATTCTTGAATGATTTTTCTGTCATGATGTCACGCGGTCTGATATCTCGTTTTAACATCTCCATTACCTGATATCCTGCGCGCTTTGCAAGACGGATTCTTGCCGAATATACAGCCGGAATAGTTCCGTTTCCTCGAAGGCCCATTCCGATAGCCTCCGTAAGGCAGTTCATCGAATTAGCCGTATACATTCCTGAACATGAACCGCATGTCGGACATACCTTCTCTTCATATTCTCCAAGTTCATCCATCGTCATCTTGCCGGCAGCTACAGAGCCTACAGCTTCAAACATAGATGAAAGACTTCTCTTCTTACCATCAACGCGCCCTGCCATCATAGGTCCCCCCGATACAAATACAGTAGGCAGGTTAAGTCTTGCCGCGGCCATCAGAAGTCCCGGTACATTCTTATCGCAGTTCGGGATCATGACAAGCGCATCAAAGCCATGCGCCATAGCCATGCACTCAGTAGAATCAGCGATAAGATCACGTGTTACAAGTGAATACTTCATTCCTATATGTCCCATCGCAATGCCATCACATACGGCAATTGCAGGAAATACAACAGGCATCCCGCCCGCTTCTGCAACGCCAAGCTTAACTGCCTCAGCGATCTTATCAAGATTCATATGACCGGGCACGATCTCATTATATGAGCTCACGATACCGATGAGCGGCTTCTTTCTCTCTTCTTCCGTAAATCCAAGTGCGTTGAACAGACTCCTGTGTGGTGCCTGCTGTGTTCCGACTTTAACTGAATCACTTCTCATTTTCTTCTCCTCCTGAATCTTGACATTTTATCTATTGTAGTGAATAAACGATAAAATCCTTATTTTTATATATCTCTTTCATGCTCTCTTTAACATAATCCCAATCTATGCTGTCATGATCCGTCATGTATTCCCATTTTGAATCACTTCCATCCGCAAGTTCTTTATCAAAGATAACGTAGCCGCATCCGGTGACATTCGTATTCTCACATACATCCCTGTACATGAATTTCATCAGATACTGCTGTTCGCAGTCAGTGACTACCGCTTTCCTGTGTCTACCACCGTTATCTTTTGTCACGATGTTCTCTGCATCTGTACCCTTGTTATCCGTATTTCCTGCGGTGTATGTCTTCCTGAGTGCATCCGCGATCTGGTCTTCACGCTCACCGTATTGGTATGAGTGAAACGGCATGTTCCGTATCATGGCTACTGCTGCTGCTATGGCAAATAAAAGGTATATCGCTTTCCCGCAGCGCTTATAAATATAGCAGATCGCTCCTGAGATAAATATCGCGATGTACACTCCCCAGAATGCAAAGACTCTGTAATATGGAAGCTTGGCTTGTACTATCATCATGATAATGCTGCCAATCATACCGATATCAGCCAGAATTATCAGTCTTCGATCAGTGCTTCCGCATTCCTTAGTGATATCTGTCTCGACAGAAGTGTTCTTTCGTCTGTTTACCGGTCTTTTATAGAATATGCTTATATTTGCAACAATGATACATATAAGCAGAACCACTGCAGTGACCGTTCCGTTCATTCCTGACATCTCTGTCATTTCCGTCGTAAACCATGAAATCAACTTACCCGTAAATCCTGCTCTTGGAATACTCTGTATGTACGGCGATGCGAGCATATAGTCCAGTCCCGATTTCCACGCTGCCGGAAAAGCCTTGATTATCACATTCACATGTGACATTCCGAAATAACTTCCGCTCTGATCTTTTACAAGGAGATTTGAACCAACTGCAAGCCATATAATACTATATAGTGCAAATGTGACCATCGCAGAAATGACGGCACATATGACTGTCTTTCCGAGTTCCTTCCTCTTATTTTCCAAAAGAAGGATGAACCCTGCTACGATAAATATCACAATGACATAATATAGACTGCTCGGAACCGTATAGAGTCCCAGCACTGCGCCGACTCCTGTAAACACATAATCTTTTCTTGTCCCGTCGCCTGACATGATCTTCTGAAGTCCAAGTATCATAAGAAGTATGCATGTTATCGAAAGTGTATATCCACGTCCCTGCACTGCCAGACTCATAATGCTGCCAAGTCCCGCATAGAATAAAGTACCGATAAACGAAACTTTACTGTCAAACGCATCTTTTAGTATCTTATGCAGAAAATAAAGATTTAAAAGTGCCGCAGCGAACGAAACGCCGCGAAGCGCGATATATCCGTTATGTGTGATCATAAGTATTGACGAAAGTACCGAATAACCGACATGATTATTCGGAAGCGGCCAGTGTATAGCCGCATATGCAGGTCCTCTGCTGATGAACCAGTAATACGTATACAATTCGTCGTACCATGGTGTTATCATGAACATCCGAAGACCGTAATATACTGCCATAACGATCATAAAGATTTTAAATACAATGTCTTCTTTTCCAATGCATGATGATGTTTTTCTGTTAAATAAAGTTTCTGATGACTGCCCGTTATCTTTCTGCATTACACCCTGTCCGCTATCGCCAAGCCCATGCCTGAACATCCGACCGCTTTAAAGTCACCCGTGCGTCCATCATTCGGCATAATATCCGTTGTTCTGTATCCTTCCTTAAGAACCTGTCTTACAGCGTTCTCGATATCATCCGCCTCTTTGTCAAGATCAAATGAATACCTGAGCATCATCGCTGCTGAAAGTATTGTGGCGATAGGATTTGCGATATCCTTGCCTGCAATATCAGGTGCAGATCCATGACTTGGTTCATAAAGTCCGAACTTTGTATCATTAAGTGATGCTGATGAAAGCATTCCGATAGAACCTGTGATCATGCTGGCTTCATCCGAAAGGATATCGCCGAACATATTTTCAGTCAAAATAACATCGAATTGTGCCGGATCATGGACAAGCTGCATCGCGCAATTATCAACAAGCATATGCTCAACCGTAACATCAGGATAGTCCTTTGCGACCTCATTTACTACGGCTCTCCACAGTCTTGAAGAGTCCAGGACATTCGCCTTATCAACGCTTGTAACTTTATTTCTGCGCTTTCTTGCAGTCTCAAAAGCTTTTATCGCTATCCTTCTTATCTCTGTCTCACTATATGTAAGTGTGTCTGTCGCAACTCTTATGCCGTCCTCTACAACCGTCTTTCTTGCACCGAAGTACAGACCGCCAGTAAGTTCACGCATTATGAGAAGGTCGAATCCATGGTCTGAAGTCTGCTTCTTAAGAGGACATGCATCTGAAAGTTCACTGAAAAGATAGGCTGGACGAAGGTTCGCGAAAAGTCCAAGCGATTTGCGTATCCTTAAAAGTCCGGCTTCCGGTCTCTTCTCAGGTGGAAGTTTATACCATGGTGAGGTTGAGGTATTGCCGCCTATCGATCCCATAAGTACGGCATCAGCGCTCTTTGCAGTCTCTATCGCTTCATCGGTCAGCGGAACACCATACTTATCGATAGAACATCCTCCCATAAGTATATCTGTGTATTTTATCTCGTGACCATATTTTTCAGATACACTCCCGAGTACTCTTTTTGCCTCTGTAACAATTTCCGGACCGATTCCGTCTCCGGGAATACAAGTGACATTCAATACCATTTTTAACATTCTCCCTTCGGATCAAAATAAAATAAATCAAATTTGCTCATAAATAAAACAAAAGGCGCCCTATAGGCGCCTTTCGCAGTTATACTCATTTTTTATCCTCTGATGTTTCAGCGCCCGGCTTCTCAATCTGAGTGATTGCCGCTTTCTGCATTGGGATACGGCAATTCTTATTGTTTCCGAATTCCACGATGACCGTGTCATCCGTAATGTCAATAACAATACCATAAAATCCGCTTGTTGTAAGAACGCTGTCGCCGACCTCGAGCTGTGAGAGCATCGCGGCCATCTTCTTCTGTTCTTTCTTCTGTGGTCTGATAAGGAAAAAGTACATAAAGCCAACTATGATAACGATGTAAACTATCATTATCATCGTTCCTCCGGTTGCTGTACTTGACGTTGCTGCTGTTCCTGAAAGTAACATACCCATATTTCCTATTCCTCCGTATCTCTTTTGCCGACTGATTTCTACTTAATACCAAATACAGTCTTTTGTTATCATACACAATTCATAATTATAAAACAAGACCTTAAGTCCTTAAAACTGAATTATTTTTCATTTCCTGATGAAAGTTTTTCAAGTGAGTCCTTTTTATATTCTGCAAACCTGTCTTCATCAAGCGCATCTCTTATTTCCTGCATCATCTTATTATAGAAATACAGATTATGTTCAACGCACATACGCATGCCAAGCATCTCTCCGGCCTTTATCAGATGATGAACATAAGCTCTTGAATATCTTCGACACACCGGGCACTGACATCCTTCCTCGATAGGACGATCATCTAGTTTATAGCATGCATTATTGATATTGATCTTGCCATAATGCGTATAGACATTACCATGTCTGCCGTTTCTTGAAGGATATACACAGTCAAAAAAATCTATTCCGCGATCGACTCCTTCGATTATGTTCTCCGGAGTGCCAACGCCCATCAGATATGTTGGCTTATCTACCGGAAGATTCGGAACCGTACAGTCAAGTATATCATACATCTGTTCATGAGTCTCCCCGACTGCGAGTCCGCCAACAGCGTATCCATCAAGTCCAAGTTCGCTGATCTTCTTCGCATTTTCAATTCTTATGTCAGGATATATCGCTCCCTGATTTATGCCAAATAAAAGCTGTTTCTTATTTATCGTATCATCCAGACTGCAAAGTCTTTTCATCTCTGCCTGACATCTGACAAGCCATCTTTCTGTTCTCGCGACTGATGATGCGACATAATCTCTGTCTGCAATACTTGAAGGGCACTCATCAAATGCCATAGCTATCGTCGATGACAGATTAGACTGAATCTGCATGCTCTGTTCCGGTCCCATGAAAATAAGATGTCCATCTATATGAGAGTGGAATGTAACACCCTCTTCTTTTATTTTCCGAAGATCAGCAAGCGAGAAAACCTGAAAGCCGCCTGAATCTGTCAGGATCGGTCTGTTCCACGACATGAACTTGTGAAGTCCACCAAGCTGTTTTATCGTCTCATCTCCGGTACGTACATGAAGATGATATGTATTGCATAACGCGACCTGTGTCCCTATAGTCTCGAGATCTTCTGTCGAAACTGCGCCCTTTATCGCTGCGACCGTAGCCACATTCATAAAAACAGGGGTTTCAATCGTACCATGAACAGTTTCAAAACGTCCTCGTTTTGCACGCCCTTCCCGTTTGATAAGCGTATATCTGCATCTTTCATTTTCATCCATTGTCAATATCCTTTTTTATATAATGTGTTTACCACAAAATCGTAATGTGATGCTACGAATTGCTACGCAATTCTATTAGCATATTCTTTATGTGATGCTACGAATTGCTACGCTTCTCACTTCGTTCGAAGCTCTAGCAATTCTATAAACATTCGGAATCTGCTAATCTGCTTCGCAGATTGCGTCTTCCTCATGTTTAAGCGGGTCTCAAGGCAATCCTTATGCATGCAAGCATGCATCGGATCGCTTTTCGACCCTTGCATCACAAGTATCTGTCCCAAAACTCTTCGAGCGTTATACCCTGCTCATGCATTATTGTTGCAGCCTTTACGCCTACATACCTGTAATGCCACGGTTCATATTCAATTCCGGTGATATCTTCTTTACCCTTCATATAACGCAATATAAAACCGTATTTGTAACTGTTATCCATAAGCCACTTTCCTTCAGTCGTATCTTCAAATCCTTCATCAAGTGTCTGATGGTCATTCGATATTATGTCAAATGCAAGACCGATCTGATGTTCGCTCGCTCCCGGGACTGTAACAGCCTGTGATGCTTCTTTGTATGCATCCATATACGAGTCGCCCTTTTTCATAAGATATGTAATCTTACGTCCAAAAAGCATCTTCTGTCTGTCCATATCTCGATAAGGAGAACATAGAACAAGATTCACTCCATCTTTTTTTGCTCCCTTGAACATATCAAGAAGATCATTCATAACACGAACATCACATTTCATATTTCCATGGATCGTGCCTAGCTGAAATTCGTAATCTTCCGGTATCGGATGCTGTTTGTTAACAAGAGTAAGTTTCCAGTCTCCGGAATCAAAAGAAGCATCTGTGTTGTCTGTATATGATGGCTCTTGTTCTTCAACAGACTCCTCAGCCTCATCCGAAATATTTTCCGAATCTTTCAGGATATCATCAAGTGTAACCTTATCAACCTGATCAGACTCTGATGCCCCGTCATCATTAATGTTTGCATCATCAATTGATTCATCCGTTCCATTCTCATCAATTGTATCCGAGACAGGCACTACAGGATCTGCAAGTTCAGCATCAGACTTTCCGACCATATCGTCATAATTAGAAGCCTTTGCGATAAATCCTTGTGTAGAACTTGGGAAAACACTGCTCGTAAAACTGCAGCTGAACAAAAATACGAGAACTGTAAACGATATGCTCACATATCTCTTGGCATTTCCGATAATGTGACAGAATAGCCCGTTTATTGACAAAAGTATAGCAAAAAAAGGCATCACAAAAAGTTTAAGTTTAGGATGCCTTATTGAAAAGCGCCTGTATGAACTTAATATCCTTTCACGAAATGTCTCTTTCAAAATTTTCCCCTGAACACAAAATACTCTGGCTTAAATGCTCTTGCTTAATGCTCTAACTTAATGCTCTTGCATATATGATGGTTGCTGCGAACTGTGCTGCATATATCATGAATTTTATCAATTTATCGTCTTTTTTTATTATAGTATGATTTACGTCTTTTATCGAGAACATTTTTGCATTTTTACATCATATTTTACTTACGTCTCTGCGCAGTCCCTTGGGATAATGATTCTTTATGATATTTCCTGTCTTCTTGCCCCAGCCCGTAGAAAAGCCGCGATATGTCATAAGTATCCAGCCATCGCTGCATGAGCCTGACAAACCGGCCTTAAGTCTTTCAATATCTGCCTGAAGAGACTCGCCATTCAAGAATCTCACAGCTTCTATATCATTCATATCATAAGATTTCTTCGCTTCATCCGGTCTTAGGTACATAGCTAGTGCATGCGCAGGCATAAGTCTTGTGTTTTTTCCTTTATCATCAGTCATTACTATCTGTAGTCCAGGCCGCTTTACCGACAACCCCGACATGTCAGTCATTCCCGCAGGAACAGCATATATGTTTCCGCCAAAATCCGTGAAGATATGATTTGATCTTATCTCATCTGTAGCATTCTTTGTACATACATCATTAAGGATCATGCATGCGCGGTTAGCTGCAGGTACTTTCCCCCTGACTTCTTTTTTTTTCTTGCAAGCATAAATTCTATTTACATTGCGACCAAAATCTTGCTGATTTTTTTTCTGAACGTCTCCATTAATGTCTCCATGAACGTCTCGATTAATGTCTCCGTAAATATCAGTTCTTTCCGTGAGCACCCCATCCTTTACAAACCTCACTGCAAAATGACCTTCCCCTCTTGCATGATGCGGCCATATCCGGACAGAATCCGATACTATCTTCCAGTCCGGATGAGATTTTATGAAATCGGCAGCCGCCTGTTCATCTTCTTCCGGCTCAAATGTGCAGGTAGAATAGACAATGCTCCCTCCCGGTCTTACCATCTTTGATGCACAGTCAAGTATCATTCTCTGCCTTTCCGCGCACATATGAACGTTATCAATACTCCACTCGGAAACAGCATTTTCTTCTTTTCTGAACATGCCTTCGCCTGAACAGGGTGCATCTACAAGCACCTTATCAAAGAAGCACGAAAACATCGCCGCCATAGTCTTGGGATCTTCATTTGTGACAACACAGTTAGATACACCCATTCTCTCAATATTTGATGAAAGGATATCCGCACGGTTCTTGATTATCTCATTTGACACAAGAAGTCCCAATCTTCCCATACGTCCGGCTATCTGGGTACTCTTGCCTCCAGGTGCCGCGCAAAGGTCACATACAAATTCACCCGGCTTCGGATCAAGCAAAGGCACAGCGCACATTGCACTGGGTTCCTGAATATAATAGGCTCCCGCCTCATGAAGCGCATTCTTGCCGGGTCTTTCTGCCGGATCGTAATAATAGCCTTCAGAAGCCCAGCTGACCTTCTCTAACTTAAGTCCTATAATCTTGTCAAAGTCATCAGAATTATACTTCAGAAGATTCTTCCTCAGTCCATACGACCTCTCCCTGTCATCGTCATATATTGAAATAAAAGACTCATACTCGCCACCGAGTAACTCTTTCATATGCTCTTTGTATTCTTCCGGCAATACCATAACTATAAACTCTCCTCAAATCGTACTTCATTGTCTCCTGAAGTAAACCGTTTTACGACCATCCCTACTCCTGAAGAAAAGTAAACCGTTTTACGACCATCCATTTTCCTGCAATTTAATGAGCGCCTCAAAATCCGGTATCTGCGCCAGTACCTCATCCGGTGTACCGCATACTCTTACGCGTCCGTTTTCCAGATAGATAAGCTGATCGCTATTCTTAAGTGAAGTCAGCCTATGTGATACTGATAAAACAGTGTGATGTTCCGCCGCTTTTTTCAGGACTGAGACAATCCGTTCTTCTGTCATGCTGTCAAGACTTGATGTGATCTCGTCAAATAAAAGGATAGGCGGATCAGGCGCTATCGCGCGGGCTATACCAAGCAGCTGTTTCTGTCCCTGGGAAAGCGACGTATCAGTCCGGTCAATATCGCCTTCAAGTTCATCGTAAAGTCCGGTAAATTTAATCGCCTCTATTGCCTGTTCTCTTGTCACATTCGGGTCTTTCAGTGTAACCTGATCGATAATTGTACCTGGTATCTCTTTCATATCCTGTGTGACATAGCCGTAAATGCTTCGTTTTATGGAATCCGGGATCTTGCCGGCATCAGTTCCGAATATCTTTACACATCCGCCAGATGGCGTGAAAAGACCTGTCACAAGCATTAGCAGTGTTGTCTTTCCCACTCCCGTACGTCCGGTTATAGTGACATATTCGCCTCTCTTTATAGAAAAGCTCACATCGTCAAGAACCTGCGTCCTGCTATTGTCATATGAAAATGTTAGATGCTCCGCGCTTACGACGGAACAATCTTTGCTGAATCCATCCATGATGCATCCTGCTGTTAGCGAACCGTCCTTTTTATCTACTTCGGGCTCATTACCAAATGAATTTATCCTGTTTATCGCAGACACACCATCCTGTATATTCTGAAATTCAGTTCCGAGCGACTCGATAGGAGCGAACAGATTAGAGATAAGATCTATCGATGCCGCTGTCATACCTACAGTGATACCGATGACCGTGTGATGATCCGACACCGAATAAACAATCCCTGCGATCACAAACGCTTTTATGATCTGAATTATCGGCGAATATATAGCATCACAGAAATTCACTTTACGTATCGTTCTATAGTTTTTTTCCAAAAGATCCTTATATTTTCTATATACCCATTTTTCACGACAATATGACTTTATCGTCCGTATATTCTTGACTGAATCCTCAAGATGACCGTTCATCTCTCCAAGTTCAACAAGATTCTCTTTCTGTGCCTTAAGCATATACTTCTGAAAAGCTCTTGTTATCAGGTAAATAAAAGGTATCAGTAAAAGCACCGCAATTCCAAGTCTGACATTGAACATTGATATTGATATCACGATGCCTATCATCTTAAGCGAATCAACGAGAAGTCCTATGGCGCCATCAGAAAACAAGCTATCCACATGCTCGACATCGTTATTAAATCGTCCCATGATGCTGCCGCTGCTGTTCTTTGAAAAGAACTCCATTGGAAGCCTGTGCATCTTACGCATCATCTCAAGCCGCAGGTTCTTTATCATCTGCTGACCGAGATTCGTCAGCATAACTCCTTTTGTAAAATCACACAGACCACATAGTGCCGCTGATGCAAGGTAAAGAACAGCGAGTCCTTTAAGACCACCGGATATACCCTTTGCAAGATTATTATCGATTATCATTCTAAGGATCTGCGGTGGGATGAGGCTAAACAGAACGCTCCCAATAACAGCGATCATAAGGAGAAAAACCGACCTCTTATTTGCACCAAAAGCATTCCTGACTGCTTTACTTGTGAGAGACATTTTCTTCATGATATGCCTCCCGTCCTCTGCCCGGATGACTCAGGCAGACCTGATGGATTGGACACTGATGACGACTCTGCCGACTCTGATGGGTTGGACGCTGATACCATTGATGACTCATTCGACTCTGATGATTGCAGCCTGAATATAGATTCATAAAGCTCTGATTTTTTCAGTAACTGCTCATGATTACCTACGATGCATGGCTTACCTTTTTCAAGGAGAAGTATCTGATCAGTCTGTGGGAAAATACGCAGCCTATGAGAAATAATGATCACAAGGCTTTCTCTGTAATCTCGTTTTATATTATCGATTATCTTCTGTTCAGTAGCTATATCTACTGACGCAAATGGCTCATCAAGTATTATGACAGGAGCTCTGTGATAAAGTGCTCTTGCAAGCGCGGCTCTTGCTTTCTGCCCGCCGCTCAGCCTGATGCCGCCGCTGCCAACCGTCGTTTTTACGCCTTCGGGCATATCCTGCATATCGATATCAAAACATACTTCGCGAAGAACACTGTCAACGCTGCCATGATCTGCATTTCCAAGTGTGATATTATCTTCTATCGTTGTATCGAACAACTGAGGCATATGTCCCATATAATTTATAAGTCTGCTCCGCTCCTCCTCCTGATCATAATCCCTAAGTTCACGTCCAAAAAGCTTTATACTTCCCGCATAATCATAGAGACCAGTAAGTGCAAGCCCAAGTACACTTTTCCCGCATGCTACAGGACCTGTGATCCCAATGATCTCGCCCCTGTTTGCGGAAAATGAGACATCAGAATCCCCGGCAAGCGGATCATCTGTGCCAAGCCAGCCACATGAAAGATGACTGCATACAAGCGAATCATTGTTATTTACACTATTATCTATATGATTATCAATTCTTGTCTTGTTGTCATCTATGTTGTCTTCTATTTCATCTTTTTTTTCTTCTTTTATATCTTCTATGTATTTTTTGCTGTCTTCAGTATTGTTATCTTCCTGCACCAGATACTGCTTTACTCTCTGCCATGAGACAACAGCTTTCTGATATGAATTAAAAAGTTTAGAAGCTTTTGATGACTTTGTGGTAAGTGCCAGGAACATGACAAAATAGGCACTGAACATGCCGATTGTCCATACACCGTTTATAACATTGCGCCCACCATAACATATAACGATTATCGCACCAATCAGCGATACGACATTATAGACCGGCTGCATTGAATTCTCCAGGATATCAGCTTTTACAGAAAGCTTCCCAAGCTTTGTAAGCTGAATCTCATATGAATCCTCATATTCTCTGTCAAGCCCGTTAAGTCTGTAGACTGACGCATTCTCAACCGCATCATAAGTATATTCCGCGACTGTACTGCTCTGGGCACGTGCTAGCCGCGTCTGCTTCGTGATCACACTTTTAAGTCTGTCTGCGATCCACATTGCAGCAGGTATGAACAGACATGAAGGAATCGTACACTTCCAGTCATATATAAGCAGCGTGACGAAATAAGTGCCCATAAGGACACCCGTGTCAAAAACTTCAGTCGTCACTTTTCGCATACCTTCTACGCACAGATCGACGTCGCCTATCGCACGTGTCATAAGATCGCCGGTCTTTACCTCAGACAACCTGTTAATATCAGTTTTTACAATGTTATCATATACCGACAGCCTCATCCTGGCTCTTGTACCGTTTGCAAAAACACGGACATAATAACGTTTCAGATATCTGAGGACTTGAACGACAAGCACTATCGAAAGAAATATGATCATATTTCTTATGAGAAGATTTTTTTCATCACCATTTACGAGCGAATCTATAAGATGTCCCTGCCACACAGCTATGAGTGACATACCCATATTGAATATCGTTCCCGTGACAGTTACGACAGATATTGATTTCCATTCACGTTTTAAATAACTCCCGATCTTTTCGGGATGTTTCACCGGACTCATATCTATTTTCTTCATTTATATTCCTTATGATACTTATATGTGTGTCGAAAGCAGCAATTGTATTATCTTTTATTCATTCTACGCTTATGACAGAAACACAGCTGCTGATAATATCCCGCATTTTCATCGTCCATCCACGCAGGGCGCACCCCGCCATAGTCCTCTGCGATGAGCTTTTTCATCCAGGTATCTATCGGACAATATGACATATCATGCATGCCATACAATCTTATACATGCATAGACCTTTGGTCCAACACCATTTATCTCCATGAGTTCTGATTTTCCGTCAAGTTCCCACTGCGCCGCAGACTTAAGATACACATCGCGGTAACCGAGTCCCTTATCGGACAGCTCCATATCAAGTATCTCCTGCGGAGTCGGAAAATGAGAGGAGCCACTGCATATCTTCTCGATACTCTTTTTTATCCTCGGAATATTATTGTTCTGACTGATAAGAAAACTGATTATTGTCTCCCACCTGTCCTGCCTGAGTATCCGCATCCCGCGGCAGTCCTTCAGCGAGTCCTCAAGAAAACGATCATGAAATACTTTCGCTTTCCCGTCTATATCTGTATAATCTGTGCCAAGATCAAAGTAATCGTGCCAGATATCATTAAATTCACTTTCTGTGCAGTCAAGCTCAATATCATCGCAGACATTTACTCCATCGTCCTTACAGCCTCTGTCATACAGGTGAAGTTCACGTCCAAGAGCCTTTACTGTCCATTCTTGTTGACGTTCATCTTCATGAGTCCACCTGAAACACTGTCCGGACTCTGCGATAAGTTTTGCATTAAAATGGCTGCATTCTATCCTGTACAATCTATTTTTCTCCTATACTGCTCCAAATACAGTCATAAATCTGTTCGGAAGTTTCGTCCTAATCTAATGCTTCTATTTCACATCGCTGTTTCTTACAAACTCGCAAAACTGCTCGCCGCGATCCTCAAAATTCTTGAAATGAGTATATGATGCGGCTGCCGGTGAAAGTACACATGCGCCGCCTTTTTTTGTTATCTTCTTTGCAGTCTCAACTGATTCCTTTAGATCTTTTGCCATATATTTTGTCTTTGATGTGAGAAGTGGAAATATCCTCTCGCCGGATTCATACATGCAGATGATATTCAGTGGCTTATCATAAGCGTTTAGAAATGTGATGAGCGGTGTATAATCTATCCCTCGATCCATCCCGCCAATGAGTATCGTAGCTATATCCGGAACAGATAATACTGCTTCTATCGCAGATTCATTTATCGTTGAAATAGAATCATCATAATATCTGACACCATCATATGTCCCGATAAATTGAAGCCTGTGGTCAAGACCTGTAAAATCAGATATGCCTTCGCATACCTTATCCATATCAAGTGACAATTCTCCTGATAATCTCTGCATCAAAGAATATACAACGGACGCATTATATCTGTTATGCTCGCCAATGAGCATCATCTTTCCGGTATATTCATTTCCACCGCATCTTATGACTTCAGATCTTGTATTAACTCTGACATCTTTATTTGTGACAAGTATGTCATTTTCATTCTGAAATCTGTATATATTTCTTTTTGCTCTATGATAGTTTTCTACTGTCTTATAATAATCAAGATGCTCTTCGAACAGATTAAGAAGTATCGCAGCATGCGGAGATACTGATGAAGTTGAAAGCTGATGGCATGACATCTCATAAACGATGACCGTATCAGCATCAATGCTGTCATAATGATCAAAGCATGGATATCCGATATTTCCGACAAGTACTGATTTTATACCACATTTCTGAAGCACATGATATATCATCGCGCTCGTAGTGCTCTTGCCCTTTGTGCCGGTAATACCTATGATACGGTCACCGAACTGTTTTATAAAAAGTTCAGTCTGACTTGAAAGCCCGTCAAACTTGCCGAGATACGGAATACCCGGGCTCTTCAAAATGACATCATACCCGCCAAACAGTTCCTCATCGTATGTGCCTTCATAAATTTTTATCTCTGTATCATGGCAATGCGTATTTATGAATTTCTCGCTCGATTTTCCTTCGCGTCCATATCCCCAGATGAGAACCTTTTTATCTGAAAGAAAATCTATGATCAGATTGTCCTGCATTCTACGAGTTTCCTCCTGACTGCTTCTAAAAACTTCTCCGGTACATTATTTTCATCATTCCATTCATGCAGAGCTTCGTCGAACTTCTTATCCTGCGTGACAGGGTTTTCTCTGATCAGAAGCGGAGTTTCCTCATACTGACAGTGATTTATCGCAAGTACAACCTCACGTCTTGTCCCGACACATTCAAACGGCTTATTTTCAGCAATGCCCGCAAGTTCTCTGAAGTATTCCTTTAATGAAGCTTTGTTCAAAAGGTCTTCTCCAAATATCTCTATCATTTCCTGCTGCGAAAGAAATGCAGACAGCATTATATATACAAACAGACACTTAGGGCATTCACAGCACCACACACCAGTCTTGCTGCCTCTGTTACAGCTCCTGAATATGCCGTGATATCTCTTCTGTTTTGCAAATATACATGTTATCTGAAGTTCAGACAGCGGTCTTAGCAGGCTGAAATAAAGTATTGGTGAATCCTTGACGATCGTACCGATATACGCCATGAAATCATGCTCAAATTCATAGCTTTTTGAATACTGATGGTTTACGCTGGAACCCGCGACCGTCGATTCATTTGCGCTCGATTCATTCGAGAGTGTTATGTACTTTCGACCATTAAGAAACGCTGCTATATATGATGAAAATGCGACTATCGCTGAAAATGGAGTATGCCCGTTCAGATAGCCCTTTTTATTTAGCTCAAGCATGCTCTTATCAAGTGTACGTGCAGCACTGATATCTCCTGATTTGTAATCACATATGTCTATCGTGGCACGCGCCGCTTTTATGCCGTTGACTGTGTATGTAACGACATCCTCGCCGGTAGTTATGAGTACCTCAAGTGATACTGCAGAATCCTTGCCTCCGCCGATCGGTACAAGGCATCCGCTAAAATCACCGCTTATCTTGACAGGTTCTGTATTATCCCAGTTTCTGATGACAGAAGTCTTCTCCGCATTATAAATGCTCATGAAATCTTCATGATCCGCATCTATCTTGTTTACATAGAAAAACTCTCCCAGACCGCCCCAATAAAGCTTCTTCCACCACTCTGCCTGAAACTCCGTGAGCTGTCCGCACTCAATGAGCACCGTAGGCGCACACGTTATCTTCCAGTAGCTTACAAGTTCCACCATTCCAAGTGAAAACACGAGTCTGTCGATAATCTCTGCTGTATTTCGTGAGATCTCAGATCCTTCATCTGCCTCATCTCTATAGTATGATGCGGGTATCTTCCATTCCGGGTTAAAAGATTCAAGACCATCTATCGTAAAATGAAAAATGGCATGCAGCACACCGCCGTCTATCGTATATTCGTAATCCGTATATCTGAATGTTTTATATCTGTCGCGAAGCTCTGAATAATCCATGTATTCCTTTCCATAACAATTCTGCCAACACCTGCATCATTCTAATTCAATCACAATATATCGTCAAGGCTCATAGAAATACCGGTGCACCCCTTACATATTTCTGAACTGTAGATGATGCTTCTTAATATCCTCATTTCAATAATGTCTCACTACTTCAAACCTTTCAAGCTGTATATCCTTCTCACCTGCCGGGATTCCTGCTTTCTGCTTGGCTATATTGATCTGCTGCGTGACAGTATCTACTCCGTCAAGATCCGGCAGCAGAAGTCCGCGCTTTCGACCGCTTGTGACTACGACCCCGTATCTCTTCACATCAAGCATGTCAGGTGAATCTATTTTCTCTGTAGGACCTAACACATCAACGCTGTACTCAATGTTCCCAAGTTCATTCTCACGAATCTCATCAAATCGTGGATCTTCCGTTGCCGCGCTTATCGCATTTTCTATAATCTCCTCTGCTAGGCAATCCCTTACAGGCGAAATAGTACCAATGCATCCTCTAAGCCTTCCAAACTCGTGAAGTGAGACAAATGCTCCTGCCTGCGTGTCTGTCATCTCTTTGGGAAGTTCATCCGGGATACTTATCTTAGTCCGCGTCTTTATATATGTCTCAAGAGATTTTCTGGCAAGCTTTACGTATTCATCCTCGCCGGCTTTCTTTTCATTTATCTTATTTTCTCTATTCTTCAAAAAACTTTTCAGGAAATGTCTGTCATCATTCTTACTACTGACATCAAAAGTGCATACACCATATCCGACACCAAATGGTCCTTCATAAGATAGTTCATGCGGTGTTACATCATAACCATCAAATGCACCTGCCATCATCGTAAATGATCTGTGTCCGCACTCTGCGGCTTTCTCACAGAATGTCTCATCATAATCAAGCAGACTCATAAAATCAGCATTTCCCATGTCTTTCATTATACGTTCATCGTATACCGGACCGTTCTTGTCAAATCCGTAAGGGCCATCTTCTTTCAACTTATGAGACAGATCGCCGCTTGCAATCCATACGACTTTTCTTCCAAGTTCCTCGACCGCTTTTCTTACGATAATCCCAAGCTGATAATGCATGACAAGAGGATAACCCGAAAGACCTATCCTGACAATCTTATACTTTTTCTTACCAGTCTCACCACCAGATACTTTCCCTACGCGTCTGTATCCATTATTCACAAAATAAAGCGGGATAAATGTGGCGTGGTCGAGCTCCGGCATCTTCTCACCGTCTGTTCCCGCCGGAAATACCGAATCCTCTGCGAGACTGCATATCCTGTCTATAAGCTCTGTATCATAATCCACATTCATTGATACTTCTGGAACTCCGAATTTAGACATATCACCGTACGCGCCGTTTCCGCCTGATATATGAAAATAATCTGAGTACATAAGTGAATGCGGCGATGATACTATTATCGTCTCAGGTTCTATCCTGGCGATCTCATCTCCTACATGCTCATATGCTTTTACTGTATCTTCAATCCCTTTTTCTTCACCGCGTCCGACTTCAGGAATTATAAGCGGTGGATGCGGCACCATGAATCCTTTAACTATAGACATGTTATCATCTCCATTTTTAGGCTACGCTGACTTAATCTATTATGATGTTGGTTTCAAAAGTAGTAATTTTATTATGATACTGCGAATTGCTATGCTTCCTTTAAAATAAAAGCTTTCGCAATTCTGTTTATATATTTTATCAACAGTTGCCAACGTATACATATTTCAGGTATTGACGGGCGATATCTGCAAATGAATATACCAAATCCACATCTGTTGCAGGTTCTTTCATTTTCCATCTTGGAAAATATCTCGTAACATGAAGAGCGATTTCATCATCAATGCCCGCTATCCATGATGCTTCTTTCTTTATCATTTCTGCATCATCGTTAAGTCCCGGTACGATAAGCGTTGTAAGCTCAACGTGTGAAAGCTTTGCTGACTTTTCAATGAAGTGCTGTGTCTGTGCAAAATCACCGCCAAGCTTTTTATAGCCGTCTTCCGAAAAGACTTTCAGATCGATGTTCATTGCGTCAATAAGAGGTATTATCTCATCTGCCACACGTTCTGATGCGCTGCCATTCGACACGAGAACAGTCTTCATCTTCATATTTCTTACGATTCCTGCTGTATCGCGTACGTATTCCCATCCGATGAGCGGCTCGTTGTATGTGAACGCAACGCCAATATTACCCTGATCATTTAGTTCAAGAGCAGTATCTGCAAGTTCCTGCGGCGACATATATTTGGATTCTGACATGTCTCTGCCTGATGCGGATATCTCATAGTTTTGGCAGAACGGGCATCTGAGATTGCAGCCGTATGAGCCAGCCGAAAGTATCATGCTGCCCGGAAAGAACCTCTTTAGCGGTTTCTTCTCTATCGGATCAAGAGCGAGTGATGTGATCATACCGTAGTTATCTGAAATGATAACGCCGTCGCTGCATTTTCTTGCCCTGCATGCTCCATATCTGCCTTCTGCTATATCACAATGATGAAAACATACATCACATATCGCCACTGCAGCTCATCCCTTTCGGTCCCAGGTCTTCGGAAATAAAACCTCTGTTGAACTCCTTTGTAACTTCGTTAAGTTCCTTTTTTCCATCGATATAATCCTGATAAAGATCATATCCGATCGCACCGCCAAAATCGTCACATCCAGATTCAAACCCAAGTGAATCGCGAACGATCTTCTCCCTTTGTTCTTTTGTCGTATTTTTTATAAGAAATTCTTCACTCATTTTCTCACGCCTCTATTCTATTAAAAATATTGATATGATGTGAGTGTCAAAAGCAGCAATTGCATTATGATTCTGCAAACTGCTTGTTACACCAAATCTATTATACTATAATAATGTCCTGCGCAATCACTATATAAAAAAGATCGCATTACATTTTTATTTTTCTTATAGAAGGGCAATTATGTCTGATAATCAGTCATTTTTAAATAAAACATCCGAAGCACACAAATATGAGATCGATATGATAAATGGTCCGCTACTCGGAAAGATCCTTAAATTCACGCTGCCACTGATCGCATCAAGTGTACTTCAGCTTCTCTTTAATGCTGCAGATGTTATCGTAGTTGGTCACTTCTCAGGTAAAGAAGCACTTGCTGCTGTAGGTTCTACCGGCTCACTCATTAACCTTATCGTTAATCTTTTCATGGGACTTTCAGTCGGTGTAAATGTTCTCTACGCAAGATATATTGGCGCTGCTGATGAAAAGAACGCTTCCGAGACACTTCATACTTCGGTGATCGTAAGTATCATATGCGGCATAATCCTTACATTTGTCGGTATAATATCTGCACGTCCCATGCTTATTCTCATGGGAAGTCCATCAGATGTCATTGATCAGTCGGTTCTATATCTGCGTATCTATTTTCTCGGCATGCCCTCACTCCTCTTCTACAATTTCGGGAGCGCCGTTCTTCGCGCGGTAGGTGATACAAAGAGACCACTTATATTTATGAGTGTTGCCGGAATAATCAATGTTATCCTAAATCTTTTCTTCGTTGTCGTTATGCATCATGGTGTTGACGGCGTCGCTATAGCGACAGTCATCTCCGAGACAGTTTCCGCGGTCATGCTCCTTATATGTCTTCTTCGCGAAGAAGGCTGCGCAAAGCTGATCGTCTCCAGACTTAAGATATCGCGTGACAAATTTATCGGGATATTACGTATAGGTCTTCCTGCCGGTATCCAGGGTGTTATCTTTTCACTATCTAACGTCATAATCCAATCGTCCGTGAATTCTTTCGGTTCGACGGTCATGGCTGGCAATGCCGCCGCGGGAAATCTGGAGGGATTTGTATATGTCTCTATGAATTCCTTCTATCAGACATGCGTGTCATTCACAAGTCAGAACTATGGTGCAAAAAAAATAAAGCGCATACCTCATATACTATTTCTCTGCCAGATGTGTGTTATCGCAACCGGTCTTTCTCTTGGCAACTTGATGTATCTGAATGGAACACATCTTCTGAGCATATATAATCCGGATCCACAAGTCATTGAATACGGACTTATCCGTATGCGCTGGATCTGCGTTCCATATTTTGCATGCGGAATGATGGATGTATTTGTTGGTTCAATAAGAGGTATGGGATATTCTATCGTCCCGATGATCGTCTCTCTATTAGGTGCGTGCATATTCAGGATTGTGTGGATATTTACATATTTTCAGAATCATCGTTCTTTGGATGTACTCTATGCTTCATATGTGATATCCTGGGTACTCACACTCTCTGCTCATTTCATCTGCTATCTTATCATTTACCGCAAAATATGCAAAAAAATAGGCTGCACATCTGCTGATTGATTATCGACAGATGCGCAGTCATTATCTCAGTTCTTAAAGCTATGGATAGGAGCCGGTATTCTCCCCGCTCTGTTGACAAATTCCTCACATGAAAAATTATTGACTGGCATTATCGGAGCATATCCAAAAAGGCCTCCAAATTCGACCTTATCGCCCACTTTCTTGCCTATCGCCGGTATAAGTCTTACGGCTGTTGTCTTCTGATTTATCATTCCTATCGCCATCTCATCGGCGATTATCCCTGATATCGTAGAAGCCTTTGTATCGCCCGGTATCGCTATCATATCAAGTCCTACTGAACATACACATGTCATAGCTTCAAGCTTCTCGATGGTAAGTGCTCCAGCTTCAACTGCATCGATCATTCCCTGATCTTCGCTGACCGGTATAAATGCACCACTGAGACCCCCGACATACGAGCTTGCCATGATACCGCCCTTCTTGACCTGATCGTTAAGAAGCGCAAGTGCCGCAGTCGTTCCCGGTGCCCCTGCATGTTCAAGCCCCATCTCACAGAGAATATCAGCAACACTGTCTCCGATAGCAGGTGTCGGTGCGAGTGACAGATCTACAATGCCAAATGGAACCCCAAGTCTTGCTGAGGCTTCCTTCGCTACAAGCTGTCCGACTCTTGTCACCTTAAATGCTGTCTTCTTTATTGTCTCGCAAAGCTCTTCAAACGATGCACCATGCTCTTTCTCAAGTGCTTTCTTTACAACTCCCGGTCCGCTTACTCCGACATTGATTATCTCATCTGCTTCCGTAACTCCGTGAAATGCGCCTGCCATGAATGGATTATCATCCGGTGCATTACAGAATACAACGAACTTCATACAGCCTATCGAATCACGTTCCTTCGTAAGCTCAGCAGTTCTTAAAAGCATTTCGCCTATCATCTTTACAGCATCCATATTTATTCCGGTCTTTGTAGAACCTACGTTAACGCTGCTACATACTCGTTCTGTCTCCTTAAGTGCCTGCGGTATCGAATCAATCAGCATACGATCAGCTTCTGTCATTCCTTTTGAAACAAGTGCCGAATAACCACCAATAAGATTAACACCTACATCACTTGCCGCTCTATCCATCGTTTTTGCGATAGTAACAAAATCCTCAGGTTTCTTACATGCGCATCCGCCAACAAGCGCTATCGGAGTTACAGATATTCTCTTATTTACGATCGGGATACCATACTCAAATGAAATATCCTCACCGGTCTTTACAAGATCTTTCGCCGCTGTAGTTATACGTTTATATATCTTTTCATTTAACCTGTCCAGATCAGGATCCGCACAGGAAAGAAGGCTTATCCCCATCGTTATCGTTCTTACATCAAGGTTTTCCTTCTCGATCATATCATTTGTTTCAGTGACTTCACGTCTGTCTATCATAAATTAACTCCATTCCTTTTCTTCTCATTTCATTCAAAACTTTAGCAGTTCTATATCCTGTGCATACTGTCGAAGATTTCTTCCTTCTGACACTTGATAATAACGCCTATATCTTCACCCAGCTTTTCAAGTTCTTCAGACACGATTCCAAACTTCTTCGTTGAAGAATTCATATCAACTATCATCATCATGTTAAAATACCCGCTAACGATAGTCTGCGATATATCAAGTATGTTGACGCTGCTATCAGCCAGATATGTACACACTTTCGCGATTATACCTACTGTATCCTTACCTACTACTGTTATGATCGTCTTTTCTGATGAAACTGCCATGATTATTTCCTTTCTCAACACTGTTTTTTTACTATCTCTATACTTATCAATCTATAGATAACATTTTATCTTAAACTGCGCAATATGTATCCACAAGCAGGCTCCTGCAACGTTCCGTCTTCAGCTGCCGCAATATGTATCCATCAGCAGGCGCGTTGCTGTCCGCCGGTGCTTTGCGAGGTACTATCGAGCAAAAGCATCCGCTGCGGACAGCCGCAGCGCAAGCGTGCCTGCAAGGATACATATTTGCGGCAGCTGTTTGTCTGACTTACGCCTGCAATGATACATAATGAGGCAGCCATAGCATCAAACCTCGATAACCTCAGAACGATGCGTCCTGCTCGCCACGATCAGCGGAAAATCATTTGCATGATATTTTGATTCAGACATTTCAATTTCGCCGCGTACAGCTTCATACGCAAGTTCCGGAAGATTATTTTCCTGACTAAGATGTCCGATTATCAATGACTCAATCTGATCATTAAGTATCGTATCAAGAAAGTCACCAGCCTTCTCATTTGACAGATGCCCATGATCACTTAATATACGCTTCTTTAGCGGATACGGATATCTTCCTGTCTCAAGCATACGTACATCATGATTTGCCTCGATCATCATGCAGTTGACTCCACGCATATTTTCGATCGTATAATCCGTATATGAGCCAATATCAGTGATCATCCCGAACGAGCGGCCTTCACTCTCTATCCTGTAGCCAACCGGCTGCGCCGCATCATGCGCGATGTTCACAGGTCTCAGATTGATATCTTTTAGAATGAATTTTTCATCCGGTTCTATCGTATGGAGAAGCGAATGGTCATATTCCCCAAGATCCTGCGTATTTTCTATAGCTTCTATTGTCCCTGGCGTTCCATAAACCGGAATATCATGTTTTCTAAGTATTATACCAAGCCCTTTGATATGATCGGAATGTTCATGCGTAAGAAAGATTCCATCTATATCATCAAGTGTGATATCAAGGGATTCAACACCCTCTCGTGTTTTTTTCCCACTAAGACCTGCATCAATAAGGATGTGTGCAGTATCCGTTCCGACATATGTGCAATTTCCGCTGCTTCCGCTAGCGATACAGCAGACTCTCATATTTCCTCCGTTATCGTATGACAGTGATTATGATATCTCATTTCCCCATTTGATTGTAAGTTCGTCACCACTCTTTAGATTTTCCATATATTCCGCTTCACGTCCGTTCAGAAGTGTTATCACACTACTGCTCTGCGGATTTGAAAGATCAAAGTCTATATGATCGAACACATCGACAAAAACATATTCATCTTTTCCTGTCAGCTTTACCGGATTGCCATTGACCTTAACGATCATATCATGTACGATCTCAGGACTATCACTGCCTGCAGTCTCATTATGACCGGTACCGCTCTGAACTTCTGTGCCATTATCTTCGGCAGTATGACTTTCAACAGACTGTCCATCAGAATTACCGGCTTCGATATCGCTGCCAGCAATATCATTTTCATCATCATGATCATTTTCATCATCATGATCATTTCTACCATCATGATCATTTCTACCATCATGATCATTTCTACCATCATGATCATTTCTACCATCATGATCATTTCTACCATCATGATCATTTCTACCATCATGATCATTTCTACCATCATGATCATTTCTACC
>JAGPKJ010000001.1:56851-86847 GCA_018053995.1 Lachnospiraceae bacterium
ATCATGATCAGCGCTGTTCTCGTCATTTTCTATATCTGACAAATGAAGTTCTTCCATAGACCACTGAACCGAAAAATTATCATATACCGGTGTATCAAGATCCGCACGCTTGTTATTTACATAGATAAATGTATTCTTCTCAAGTATGACATCCATAAACTCAACTATCTGTTCAACAGAATAATAACTCAGCATCTCAATATTATCGCCTGACTTTATGTCGTAATATGCTGACTGAAGTGCACCATTCACATTCGCAAACTTTGGAAGACTTACCATTTTCCCATTAACGTTAACATTTATGGAATCTCCGTATTCAGCAAGCTCTCCAAGTTCCATTCTCGCCGGTTCACCTTCAGTCGAAGGAACGACAGTTATCACATCATTTGCCGCGACAGAAGTGTGAATGTCTGAATCCTTATCATTTACCCTGATTATCGCTGATTCGCCGGGCTCGCCTCTTGTCATCCGGGCGATACCGTTTACAGTATATTTGAGCTCTTTGCCGCGCTTCGGAAACAGATCTGTATTCTGGAATTCTCCCTGAAGAGCCGCATCGATCACAGCAAGATTCCCGTTATCGTATAGTTTTACACGCTTTCCGTTAAATGAGACAAATATAAAATTATTGCTCTGGTCATAAAAGCTGAGTGCGATTCCTATCGGTGTAACAAGTAGTGAATCCGGTTCTTTCGCACCTTCCGGAAATACTACATTCTGCATTACTTCTTTGCCGCGTACCGCAACTCTTTCTTTCTGAATCCCGAGTTTCTGGGCTAAAGCAACTGTATAACCTGGAAGCCTTCCGCCGCCGCCTACTACAAACACGGCACTTACCGGCTTACCGCCATTGAGTTCCTTGATCTTATCCGAAACCCGTTTTGTCATATCATCAACTACCGGTGTAGTAACTTCAATGATCTCTTTGCTGCTGACCGTCTGATCAAGTCCCATGATATCTTTATAACTTATCTTTTCAGAATCTCCGACATGACGTTTTATCTTCTCTGCCGCCGCAAAATCAACAAGACAATGTTTAGCGACAACTTCCGTTATCGCATCTCCCGCTATAGGTATCATACCAAACGCTATTATCGCGCCATCTTTCGTTATCGATATATCTGATGTTCCTGCTCCGACATCTATAAGAGCTATATTCAGCATCCTGTATGACTCAGGAATAGCAAGTCCTATAGCCGCTATAGGCTCAAGAGTAAGATTTGCGACCTGAAGCCCCGCAAGCTGTACTGATTTATAAAGACCATCAACAACATCTTCCGGCAGAAAGGTGGCTATCATATCCTCACCGATCACGTTTGCATTATGTTCTTCAAGGTTACCTATCGCATAGCCATTCATATAATATCTGGTGACTGAATACCCTACGCAATAAAACTTCATCAGACTTTCTTTTTCAGCTTTATCTCCGTTCTTGTCAGAACCAAATTCCGCATATGCCTGTTCTATCCCTTTTGAATTAAGCGAATAGATATCTTCTCCTGAGACTTCATGTTCCTGTCCGAAGTTTTCTTCTACATGAACATTTATCGTCTTCAGGACACGACCTGCGGCTGCTATACATACATCAGTGAGTTTACGTCCAACCGTTTTCTCGAGTTTTTCTTTGACAGCTTTTATCGTTCCGCCAACTCTTACAATATCGTGGATCTGACCATCCAGCATAGCTCTTGTATCGTGTTCTTTTGAATACTGCGCAACAATATGAAACTTGTCATCTGCACGATATCCAACCGTTCCCACTATGCTTCTTGTACCGATATCAAGCCCGAATACGAGCTGCCCCGGATAATTTACTTTGTCTGACACAGGTATTCCCCCAGTTTTTCATCTATCTGGCGATATGCTTCCAAAAGCGTACCGCTGTTATCTATAACGACTTTACATTTTTCCCTGAATTTCTCATCTGAAAGCTGTCTGTCAAATATACTGTCTATCTTTTCGTCAGAATATGCACGGCTTTCTTTCAGCCTCTTTCTCCTGACATCACATTCTGCATATATATACCAAAGTTCATCTAACACAAGATCGTATCTCTCTTCAATAAGGAGTGCTGCCTCAATAAATAAGAAATCGAATCTTTCCCTGCCGTCATCATCCTTTTCAAAAGATGAACTTTTTATTTTATCAAGAAGATACTCTCTTACTGCTGGATGAACGATACCGTTCACTCCTTCGAGAAGTGTTTTATCGCTAAATATCTTCTGCGCCATAATATGCGGATTGATCATACCATCATCATTAAGTATATCATTTCCCAAAAGATCTATAAGAGGTTTATAACAGACGTTTCCCGGCATCTCAAGTTCATGTGCCGCCTCATCAGATCTTATCACCTGGCATCTGTATTTCCCCTGTATGTATGCGAGAAGCTCTGATTTACCTGAACCGATCCCGCCTGTGATTCCTATCGTTCTCATATCGATAATATCTATCCTTTTATCAATCTGCTACTTATTTCGACACACATCATTTTTGATAGCCAATCGCTACTTCGCTTCGTACCAGTTTGTTCCCATATGCATATCAATCTTAAGTTCGACTGCAAGCGATGCCGCGGACGTCATTTCTTCCTCTAATATCTTCGCGACTTCTTCTTTTTCATCATCTGCAGTCTCGATAAGAAGCTCATCGTGTATCTGAAGAATGAGTCTTGAGTTCAGATTTTCCCTCTTAAGCCTTCTCCATACATTGACCATCGCAAGTTTTATTATATCAGCTGCGGTTCCTTGTATCGGTGAATTTTTTGCAACCCGTTCGCCAAATGACCGCTGCATGAAATTAGAGCTTTTTAGTTCCGGTATCGGGCGGCGTCTTCCGAACATTGTAACTGAATATCCATTTTTCTTGGCATCCTCGACCGTTTTATCAAGAAAGCTCTTTATATCCGGATACGTCTGAAAATATTCTTCTATGTAATTTGAAGCTTCTTTCCTTGTGATACTCAGATTCTGACTTAAACCAAATGAGCTGATCCCATATACAATTCCAAAATTAACTGCTTTCGCATCGCGTCTCTGCTGCGATGTCACATCTTCAAATGGAATATGAAATACCTTAGATGCCGTTATCCTGTGGATATCCTGATCTGTCCTGTATGCTTCGATCAGTTCTTTGTCACCAGCCATAGACGCAAGCACTCTAAGCTCAATCTGAGAATAATCAGCATCAGCAAAGACAAATCCTTCTCGCGGTATGAACACTTTCCTTATCTGCCTGCCAAGTTCCGTACGCATCGGTATATTCTGAAGATTCGGTTCTGTAGAACTGATACGCCCCGTCGCTGTTATCGTCTGATTAAAAGTCGAATGGATACGATTCTCATTTCCTATGAAATTCACAAGTCCGTCGGCATACGTCGACTTAAGTTTCGCGTATGCGCGATATTCAAGTATATTTTCTACTATCGGATAATCAGGTGCAAGCTTATCAAGAACATCGGCGGAAGTTGAATATCCTGTTTTCGTCTTCTTGCCGCCCGGTATCTGCATTTTGTCAAATAAGATCTCTCCAAGCTGTTTTGGAGAATTCAGATTAAATTTCTCGCCCGCTTCCTCTTCAATCTTTGCACTGAGTATATTTATCTGCTTTTCGAGCATAAGACTGTAATCTGAAAGCCCGGCAGGATCTACTCTTATGCCTTCCTTCTGCATATCATAAAGGACATGTGTAAGCGGCATTTCGATATCGTTCATGAGCTTTTTCATTCCGGTCTCTTCAAGTATCTCAGATAATTTTGTAGCGCTCTTGCTCACTGCAAATGCCAGCCTGCACGCATATCCGGTCACCTTGTCAATATCAAGGTTCATCGTCTCACGCATTGTTAGTTTACCGAAGACTTCAGCATGACCTTCAAGCACAAGTCCTGCGTATCCCTGCGCGATCTCTTCCGGTGCAAATGCATTTCTGAGCGGATCAGCAAGATATGCCGCGATCATCACATCGAACAGATGATCTTCACTTCTTTCTGACGTAAAGAAAGCATACTGCTGTTTTGCGTCATACGTCGCGATTCGCGCATCATTTTTCATAAGTGCATCTATATGTGTAGAAACGGATTTCCAGCCGCACTCATTACCATCAGGTATAAAAAAACTCTCTTCATCTGATAGAGAAACTGCCGTACCTGTGTATCCATCTTCCGTACCATCATCGGAAAGTATGACTATCGCCGGCATATAGCCATTTCTCATATTTATTTCAAGCTTCTCAAAAGCCGCATCTATCCCGGTTCTGTCTGTGATCGCAACTGCCGCTGTTGTTTGGGTGCTTACAGGTGCAGCCGTGCACGATGTCTCAAATCTTCCAAGGAATTTTTTAAATCCAAGCTGTCTGAACATATCATAAGCTTCAGGTGTGTATAGATTGCCCAGCCTTGCTTCATCATATGTAAAATCAAATTCAGCATCAGTCTTTATCGTTGCGAGCTTATAACTCAGATCTGCCAGTTCCCTGTTATTTTCCAAAGATTCTTTAACCGATTTCTTCGTTATCTCATCAAGATGAGCATATACACCCTCAAGTGAGCCGTATTTCTGCATAAGTTCCGAAGCCGTCTTCTCGCCTATCTTAGGTACTCCCGGAATGTTATCGGACGAGTCACCCATGAGTGCCTTTATATCTATAACTCCCTGTGGAGTGATCTTATATCTTTCCATTACGTCTGCCGGTCGATAATTCTCAACTTCCGTTCCACCCGCTTTAGTCTTGGGAATCCTTATCAGGATATGTTCTGAAGATATCTGTAATAGATCTCTGTCCCCGGAAATAAGAGAGACTTCCATGCCATCCGCTTCTGACTTTCTAGCCAGTGTTCCCAGAATGTCATCAGCCTCCAGACCTTCCTTCTCAACACGCATCACTTTCATCGTATCAAGGACTTCACGAATAAGTGCGAGCTGACTGTGAAGTTCTTCAGGCGCTGGTTTTCTTGTACCTTTATATGCCGCATACATCTTGTGTCTGAACGTAGGTGCATGCATATCAAATGCGACAGTGAGATAATCAGGCTTCTCTTCATCTATGAATCTGAACATCATATTCAGGAAACCATATACCGCATTAGTGTGTCTGCCTGAAGCATCGGTCAGATCCGGCAGACCATAAAATGCCCTGTTCATAATGCTGTTGCCATCTATAAGAAGTATCTTTTCCGCCATGTATCTCTCCGTAATATTTTATATTTAGATCAAATCCCAATTATACTTATATACATGAATATCCCCGCTGCGGACACAGCGACTGCCGAGATAGCAAGTATACATGCTATCATCTCTAAGCGTCTCTTCGTCCTGACCCGGTGAACTGCTGCATTAATCTTGGAATTAACGACATCATTCACATTAAACGAAGATCCATCTTCAAGTCTGTTCAGACCTTCTGTGACAAGCGCCATTATAGTAAGTTCTTCCATGCAGTCACTACAACTCTCAATATGTGTGATAAAGCTCTCAAGTGTATCAATGTCAAGCTCATCTTTCAGGAAATCAGGTATCAGTCTTGCAGTTTCATTACAAGTCATGAATATTCTCCGTTTATTCTCCCCGTCCGCATACAAATTATAGTATATACTATACGATTCTTTTTTGAAAGTAAGAGCGGGCAGAAAATCTGCCCGCTCTTATGATTATTCACATCTTATATTACATGATTGTAATTACTCAATGTCTCACTTATGCTGCGCTTAATGTATTAAAATCGAAATCCTTTATCACTTCTAGTTTATCTCACTTCTAGTTTATCACTTCTTCTTTGTCGTGCTCTGAGCTGCTGCCTGTGCTGCCGCAGCCTGTGCCGCTGCTGCCTGCGCTGCCGCTGTTGCAGGATCAACTACAGGAGCCTGAATAGCTATGCCGTCAGCACCTATAACATATGTAACTCCGCCTACAACAACGCTCTGATTTATCTGAAGTACACCATTTTCGTTGAAGTAGTAATAATTCGGTCCGATCTGCGTAAGTCCTGTCGAAATATGTCCGTCAGGAGCTGCATAATATGTACCTGTAGGATCTGCTATCCATCCGACCATCATAGCTCCGTTAGCTGCCGGATTGTAATATCTTACAAGTCCGTCTGCTCCCGCAACAAAGCCGGTCTGAAGCGCTCCTGTATTTGTAAACATGTAATTTGCCTTTGCTATAGTCTGCGCTCCTGTCATAAGATGACCATCAGCTGCTGCATAATACATATTCTTTCCATCGCTGAACCAGCCTACTGACATCATGCCATTTGCTGCCGGATTGAAGTATCTCATGATTCCATCTGCGCATGCCGTCATTCCGACCGACTGATGCCCTGTAGCATCAAAGTAGTAAACACCTTTATCGATCGTTGTAAGCCCGATCGTCATAGCTCCAGTCTGCGGATTCAGGTAATATGAATACTTTCCGTCATTAAACCATCCCTTTACCTGAATTCCCGTATCAGCCGCATAAAGGAATATTCCGGTCGGAAGCGTTACCCATCCGGTCTTTCTTATTCCATTTGCATCAAAATAATAATTCTGTCCAGCTACAACAGTCTGTCCGACTGCTGCATGACCATCTCCAGGATTAAGATAATACGTACCTGTAGGGTCTGTAAGCCATTGTCCTTGAACGAGGAATCCTGTAGTCGGATCCATATAATATTTGAGGTTGTTGAATGCAACCCACCCCTTCTGCTGCTTATAATTTGCAAAGAACATCATCTGCCCCAGACGTGGAGCAAAACCATTTGGGACTATTATCGTTGAATAGTCCTTAAACTGAACATCTGTATCTACTCTCGTCGGTATTCCTGCGATCGTACCATGAGATGAATTCTGCCAAAAAGCTATATTCGAGATTGGACAGTCACATGCATCTGCATACTGTGCGACCCATTTATCGTATGCTGAATCCCCGATCTTGCCAAGGAACAGATTCTTGTAAGAATACACGAGCGGATAATACCCTGAAGCTTCTATCGTATTGCAGAAAGTCGCGATCATCGTCTGTATAGTCGGTGTCGGCAGTGCTCTCATGCATGGATCCTCTATATCATATGCCACCGGCATATTTATGCTGTAATTTGCAAGCCACGTTATCACAAGATTTGCTTCCTGTTGTGCCTGTTCAACGCTCGTTGCATAAGAATATATATATACGCCGGTCTTTATCCCGGCTGCCTGTGCTCCTGCGATATTGGCGGCAAACTGCGGATCAACGCCGCCCACAAGACTTCCCACCTTAATAAACGCGAACTGTACGCCTGATGCCTTTACCTGCGCCCAATTGATCGCTGACTGATGTTTTGATACATCGATTCCTGTTGGCACTCCGGTAACTGCCTGTGCCGGTATATCTATTGATAGTGCAAGGACTGCTGCAAGTGATAACGCTACGACTGACTTAATTACTCTCTTAAGATTAAACAAGACTTCCCCTCCTGATGGAACATTCTATTAGAACTTTATTCTGATTTTATTCGGAAGAATTATAGTACCGGCAGCGGGGCTTGAACCCGCACGATCTTTCGATCAGCAGATTTTGAGTCTGCCTCGTCTGCCATTCCGACATGCCGGCACACCGAACTTTCTAAGTTTATCATAATAAACTGCTATTTTCAATGAAACCTGTCTATTTTAGAAATAATTTTTAATCTGGTTTATTCTCTATATGTCAAAAGACCGATTGACAACCTAAGATATGTGTATTAAGATAACGCATGTTAATTGATCAGTTATTGATGTGATATCTGGTTATGATGCTGCGAATTGCGTCGCGAGGCTTCTATATTAAATCAAATAAGTCATCAGAGAACAGCCTATCGAAATAGGCATGTCGAGAAAGATGTCGGGTGCGCCCGGTTATTGTAATGATAACCGAGGCGCATTTTTTATGTTCTCGAAAGAAAATGAAAAAGAAGTAGAGCCATGGAGGAATGATATGTTTTCAAAAAGATCAAATGATATGAGTAAGTCAAAAGTTTCTGAACCAAATACTGAATGTACTGATAATACAAAAGTCGATCTCATCTCTGGAAACCTGAAACTGATATATAACAAATATCTCTGGGCTTCATTCGGCGGAGCTCTCATCTCGTCGATCTACAGCGTTGTCGATATGGCTATGGTAGGAAACTATCAGGGACCTGACGGCACTGCGGCGCTCGCCTGCGCATCGCCCATATGGAGTATACTTTACAGCCTCGGCTTTCTGATGGGCATTGGCGGTTCTGTCATATTCAGTACATTAAAAGGTCAGTCATCAAATAACAAACATGAAGCCGACGAATACTACACCTCAGCTCTGATCGGAACGTCAATGATATCTGCTGTCATCTGGATAATCCTTATCTTCTTCGACAAAGAGATCTTGATGCTTTTCGGTGCAAAGGGAAATCTTCTGACTATCGCGCGTGAATATATCAAAACGATAAGATATGTTGCGCCGCTATTTTTATTTAACCAGACGATCGCCGCCTTTCTGCGAAATGACGGTGCCCCGGAGCTTGCAACAAAATCAGTAATAATCGGCGGATTCTTTAATGTATTTGGTGACTATTTCTTCGTATTCACAATGAACTGGGGAGCTTACGGCGCAGGACTCGCTACCGCGCTTGGATCTATACTTTCATTTCTCCTGATGCTGACACATTTTACATCAGGAAATAAGATATTCGGTTTTATTCCCACGAAGCGCGCTGCCATAAACAAAAACACGCTCTGTCTTGTGCGCCCTGAACATTTTCTGAGAAAATTCGTAAAAATATTTACGACAGGATTTTCTACATTTTTTATCGATATCGCGCTAGGCATAATGAATATCATGTTTAACAGACAGATAATCAGATACCTTGGGACTGATGCTCTGTCCGTATATGCGATCATCATAAATATAACATGCTTCGTGCAGTGCTGTTCATACAGCATCGGGCAGGCAGTTCAGCCCGTTATCTCGGCAAATCTCGGTGCCGGCAGAGGAAGCCGTATCCGCATCATATTAAAATATTCACTTTTTACAGCTGCCCTGTTCAGTCTGTTTTGGACCGTGCTTAGCTTTGCTGCACCTAATTTCTATACGCACCTTTTTATGAAACCGACACAGGCGGTGCTTGATATCGCTCCCGGCATAATCCGAAAATACAGTATCTCCTATATTCTTCTTCCGCTGAATGTCTTTTCAACATATTATTTTCAGGCACTGATGAAACAGAAAACCGCTTTCACCGTATCTGTCTCAAGAGGCATTATCATCAGCGGAATACTCGTATTTGCAATGCCCGCTTTACTTGGAGCGGATTCTATCTGGTTCGTTATGCCGCTTACAGAGATGATCGTTGCGATATATGTCATACGCATGATGGTGAAATATACCAGTCAGCTCCATGACATGACATAACAAGATTACTTCCGTTGCCAATCACAACATTACATCTGACTTTTAACCGTATAACGCGTCATCTGTCTGCTGAAAGTACCCCGGCTTCTTCGTCTCCGGTCAGTTCCCATACTGACCGAAGCAGCAGCTTGCCATACGAAATGTCACCATGCTCCAGTTCATTTTTACCGACCTTGAATGTTATCCCTATCGTCGCCGGATCCGGCTGAAGAGGGATATTCTCGCCGGATACGATCTTTCTCAGCTTTTCAGTATCCATCTCTGTCATATCCGTTCCGGCGTCTTTCAGAAATCCTATCTCCGCATCTGCTGTCTGTGATCTGGAAAATAAGATACTGTATCTGTATAATGCCAGTGCTTTATCAGGATGATAGTTTTCAAGCTGATATACGCCCATATATCTGTAATATTGTGCGATATCTGCTTTGGTAAATATATAATCGTACGCTTCAGATACGCATTTCTTCATATCTTCCCATTTACCCAGACTGCGAAGTTCCATAGCAAGTGAGAACCTTGCATCAAGATCTGCCGGTGATACCTTGACTGCATGCTCATATGACTTTACCGCATCTTTCTGATCACCGGACGCATGATATATATTTCCCATCGCAATATAAGCTGCATTGTATGGTTCAGTGTTTACATTGTATTCATCTTCAGTGCAGTTATTCCAGTATTCATATAAGTACCTTTCAAGCATATGGTTAAAACATACCGGTACACTCTTGCTGCCTTTTTCTATCATGTCCGTCATGCTCCCAGTATATTCAAGAAGCTCGTGAAGCGACATATTTTTTATCTCATTTTCTTTCATCTTGTCATTCTCCGATAATTTAGAAAATTGTATAAGCTAAATCATAAGATCACTTTTGATGACCTCATAGAGCATTGATAAATATAAAGGCTCCGAACCATACAGATTCGAAGCCCTTCTCCAGCGCTGGTATCAGCGTATAAATCAACAATGCATTATTTCTTGTCTTCCATAGACTTTACTGTATCGTAGACCTCGATACGGTTTGCATCCATCTCAGGCATTCCGACAAATATCGCTCCATATTTGAATGTATTTGACGTCTTCTCTATCCTGACTATCTCAAGAAAAGCATGCAGAACCTCACTCGTCCATATCGTCAGAAATGATTCATAGATAGCACCGATCGTAAGAACTTCCCCACAGTCGAAGCCAACACCTGTCTTTGAAACATCAGTGACACTTATCGCAGTCTCCTCAACTTTTCCGCTATCAACACGCTTCATGATGAGTTTTGAGTTAAGTTCAAGTCTCTTATTCCTTCTTCTTTCGTTCATACCCCTTACCTCACAGTCTTATCCTATTTCAGATAATATAACCTCTTCAACATATATCTCAGAATATCACAAGAAGCTTGTAAAGTCTATATTTCCTTGTTTCCGTTAGGATCAATGTATAAACATAGCATCTCCAAAACTGAAGAATCTGTATTTCTCATCAACCGCCTTCTTGTACGCGTTCAGGATATTATCCCGGCCTGCAAGTGCTGATACAAGCATTACAAGCGTAGATTCCGGCAGATGAAAATTAGTGATGAGCGCATCCATTATCTTGAATTTATATCCGGGATAGATGAATATCTCTGTGTTGTCACACCCCGCCTGCAGGATCCCATTCTCATCTGCGGCACTCTCTAATGTACGACAGCTTGTAGTTCCTACACATACTACTCGTCCGCCTCTCTTGTGCGTTACATTTATTCTTTCGGCAGCATCCGGAGTTACATTATAGTATTCGGAATGCATGTGATGATCCAAAACATTATCTTCCTTAACCGGTCTGAATGTACCAAGTCCGACATGAAGCGTCACATATATAACATCTATGCCCTTTTCTTTTATTTGCTCAAGAAGCTCTTTTGTAAAATGAAGACCTGCCGTCGGCGCGGCTGCCGATCCTTCATATTTCGCATATACCGTCTGGTACATATTCGGATCCTGAAGTTTGTGAGTTATATATGGCGGGAGCGGCATCTCACCCAGTCGGTCGAGCACCTCTTCAAAAATGCCATCATATGTAAACTTTATCTTTCTGTCGCCTTCATCAAGTATATCTACAACTTCTGCTGTAAGTGATCCGTCGCCGAAAGTCAGTTTCGTTCCGACTTTGGCTTTCTTTCCCGGCTTTACAAGCGTTTCCCAGCAGTCTCCATCGAGGCGCTTAAGGAGTAATACTTCTATGCCGGCACCAGTATCCACTTTCGTTCCCATAAGCCTTGCCGGAATGACTTTTGTATCATTGAGTACAAGCGAATCGCCCGGATTCAGATAATCGATTATATCTCTGAATATCTTATCCTGTGTCTCACCCGTCTCCTTATCAAGAAGCATGAGACGTGAACTTGCTCTGTCCATGAGCGGATCCTGTGCTATAAGTTCTTTAGGTAGATCATAATAAAAGTCTGTTTTTCTTAATTCTTCCATCGATATTAACCCGGTCACATTCTGCAGTCTTTTAAGAATGCGACATATCCTCTCTTTGTTTCATATATATCAACTTTACTTGTACATTCCCATGGTGAATGCATTGAAAGAACCGGAACGCCGCTGTCGATCACATTCATTCCGTACTGCGCCATGATATACGCTATCGTACCTCCCCCGCCAAGATCGACCTTTCCAAGTTCAGCAGTCTGAAAATTGATCTTTTCTTTGTCAAATATGGAACGGATACATGCGATATATTCAGCATTTGCATCGTTTGACGCACGTTTCCCATGTACCCCGGTATATTTATTTATTACCATACCATTGCCAAGATATGCTACATTCTTTTTCTCAAACGCAGATGCAAATGAGGGATCAAATGCGCTGCTTACGTCAGATGAGAGCATTGCTGAATGTGCCAGCGTTCTTCTGAGCGCAAGATCTCCGCTCTTCCCCATAAGTTCAAGGAGTTCGGCTGTCGCGTTTTCAAAGAAATGTGAATGCATTCCTGTAGCGCCTACTGAATCAACTTCTTCTTTATCGACAAGCAGACAACACGTTGTTCGTTCCGGAATGTCTTTTATTTCAAGCATTGCCTTATAAGATCCGAATGCACATACACGGTCGTCCTGACCGTATCCTAAGATCATGCTTCTATCAAACCCTGATTCTCTTGCATTTCCTGCAGGCACAACTTCCAATTCAGCAGAAATAAAATCTTCTTCCTCAATATCGTAATCCTTTTTGAGAATATCAAGTATGCCGCGTACAACCGGATCTTTTTCTTTGTCCGGATCATTGCCTTTCGTATTCTTTGAAGTGATCTTCAGTGGTCTGTTACCAACGATGATATCCATCGCTTCACCTTCGATCACCTTGTCAGCTGTCTTCTTCATCTGTTCCTGTGCAAGATGTACGAGAAGATCTGAAATGAAGAATACCGGATCATCTTCATTTTCACCGATATTGAGTTCAATCGTTGTACCGTCTTTTTTCACAACGACACCGTGAATGGCCAGTGGTATCGCAACCCACTGATATTTCTTGAATCCGCCATAATAGTGTGTATCAAGAAGTGCATATCCTCCGTCTTCAAATAATGGATTCTGCTTTATATCAATTCTCGGTGAATCAATATGCGCACCAAGAATATTCATTCCATCTGAGACCGGTGATGAACCGATGTGATACATCACAATCGCCTTATTCATCTGTACACTGTAGACTTTATCACCTTTTTTAAGCTTTTTATTTTCAGCGGTCAGCGACGAAAGTTCCTTATATCCGCAGTCTTCGATCTCATTTACGATAAGATCTATGCATTCTCTCTCGGTCTTGCCGCCATCAAGGAAGTGTCTGTATTCTGCCGCAAATCTCTCTGCTTCCTTAAGCTGAGACGCATTATAGATGTTCCACGTATTCTTCGATTCCATTTTCCTTATATATCCTCCTCTATAGCAGCGGTGAAATAAGCTTGATCACCGGCAGCAGTATATGCTTTTGAAACCTCTTCTTTGCGAAATAATCCATTGTGATAAGATCGCTTTCACCAAATGTCTTATCCATATCTTTCTTAAGCTGATCTACCACTTCAGTCTTATACATATAGACACCGTCTTCAAAATGATGGACAAAACTTCTGTAATCAAAATTGATAGTTCCGACGATTGCCTTAGTGTCATCGCTCAAAACGCATTTCGAATGTATAAAGCCTTTATTATACTGAAATATCTTCACTCCGGCTTTTATAAGTGTCGGATAATTTGCCTGTGTCTGAAGATATATTATCTTCTTGTCAGGAGTCCCCGGCGTCACTATCCTTACATCGACTCCACGTTTTGCTGCACACTTAAATGCGGTCAACAGCTCGTTATCCGTTATCAGATATGGTGTAAAGACATAAAGATATTTTTGCGCCGAAGCAATCATATTCAGATATATGTTTTCTCCAAGCGGCTCATCATCAAGCGGCGTGTCACCAAATGGCAGTACAACTCCGCCTGTGCCAAGCGGCTCGTTTTCGCGACGGAATTTTTTATAATCATTCTCTGTCATTCTGCATGTATTCCACATCTGTAAGAACATTACCGTGAAATTCCAGACAGCATTTCCTTCGATCCTTATCCCTGCATCTTTCCAATATCCAAACCTTGGTTCAACATTGATATACTCATCTGAAAGATTTATCCCGCCGGTATATCCTATCCTGCCATCTATAACAACGATCTTTCTGTGGTCACGATTGTTCATGAGAATATGCATGAATGGAACAAGCCTGTTGAAATCCACACACTTTATACCCATAGCTTCGAGCGTTCTCTCGTAATGATTCGGAATTACAAACACACTCCCGACATCATCATAGATGACACGTACGTCAAGTCCTTCGTCAGCCTTTCTCTTCAGGATCTCAAGTATCCTGTCCCACATGACACCCTTACCTATGATAAAATATTCAAGAAATATGAACTCTTTTGCATTTTCCAGATCTGCTGCAAGTGAGTCCCAATAAGGAATTCCATCATCAAAATATTTTGTTGCTGTATCTGTCCATACAGGTGTCCGTCCAAATCTCTCTATATATCTGCATTCATTTCTTACGTCCGCGGGAAGCAAATCCTCCGTAGCAGAATCATTTTCACAAAGTTCATCCACAGACTTTATGTTATCAGTCCATTCTCCTTCATGTGCCTTTTCCGCATTATCATACGTAAGAAGCATATTATTTTTCATCTTATGTGGTATTGTCGCATGACCGAACAGAATAAACGATATTCCGCCAAGAATCGGGAATAAGAGAATCGGAACTATCCACGCAAGTTTGACTGAAGGGTTTTCCTGTTTGTATATGAGATAAAATACTACCAGAATGCTGATGACCTTAAAACCTTCACTTATAAAGACATAGTAATTACTCCAGTTCAAAAGGATCTGGGCAAATAAAAGCACTTGTAGAAAGCATAGAATGACTACCACTGTAAACCTGTTAAAGATCCTGTGTATTATCGCTCTAAAACTCATTAACTATGCCTTATATTCCTTTCCCTGTAATCACTTCAAGAATCCATTTACTATCTCTTCTTCAGCTTCTTTTTCTGTAAGTCCGAGCGTCATAAGTTTCATCAGCTGCTCACCTGCGATCTTGCCAATAGCCGCTTCATGAATAAGACTTGCATCAATGCTGTTCGCAGTAAGCTCCGGCTTCGCGACAACACGACCTGCATCCATGATGATCGCATCACATTCACTGTGTCCCGCACACTTTGTATTTCCTATTATACTTGATACAAACTTCTGCCTGCTATGTCCTTTGGCTACAGATCTTGAGATAAGATTCACTGATGATCCTTCACCATTCATCTTTACCTTGAAATGTGTCTCAGCATGCTGTTTTTCATGTGTCATGATCTTCTCATGAACAACAAATGAAGCGCCCGCTGCACATTCTCCGATCGTCGTGCGAACCGCATCATCTATTCCCATGATCTGGGTTGTCTCCATATCCATCGAAGCACCTTCCGCGAGGTGTACTTCCGTAGTAGGGTTCATGACGCGTTTCCCCGTGCCTTCTCCCTCACCATAATGTTTTTCGACATAAAGGACTTTTGAATTTCTCTCGATGAAAAACCTGTGGATTCCTGTGTGCTCGCTCATCTGACATCCACCGTTATGAATGCCGCAGCCTGCTACTATAACGACATCACAGCCTTCTCCAACATAAAAATCATTATATACCGTCTCCTTAAGTCCCGTCTGGCTTAATACGACCGGAATATGAACGCTCTTATGAACTGTATTAGGTTTAATATGTATATTGATCCCTGATCCGTCAGGTTTATCTTCTATCTCTATATCATCTGTCGATCTGCAGAACTCTGTCTGACTGTTCGATCTTAAATGAAATGCTCCTGCCGGAATCCTGTCAAGATCTGCTATCTCCTCTAGAAGTCTTTTCTCTATCTTATCCATTGCCATGTCTGATACCTCTGTCCTGTCATATATTATCTAGAATACTTGCATCGCCGACGATATTATAAGTGTCACTTCATCTTCTCGCGTAATGTACTGCATGCTTCACCGCTATCGAGCAGATAAGGCATCACTTCATCACGTGTTCCGTCTTTTTTGATCTTTCCGTTATCCAGTAAGATTATGCGATCTGCGATCTTCAGTATCCGCTCCTGATGTGAAATGATTATGATCGATCCTTTGATACTTTTATACATGTTTTCAAACACGCGGATCAGATTATTAAATGACCACAGATCGATTCCTGCTTCAGGTTCATCAAATATAGTAAGTTCTGTTCCCCTTGCTATTGTCATTGCGATCTCAATACGCTTAAGTTCTCCGCCGGAAAGGGAAGCATTGACTTCACGATTGACATAATCCCTTGCGCAAAGTCCGACCTGCGAAAGTATGTCACATATCTCATCAAGGCTTGGGGTTGCATCTCTCCCTTTTGCAAGCGTTATTAGATCCTTTACAGTAAGTCCTTTGAATCTTACCGGAGCCTGAAATGCATAACTTATCCCCGCATTTGCGCGCTCAGTTATCGAATAATCCGTTATATCTTTCCCGTCAAATAAAATTCTTCCGGATGTTGGTCTGATGATTCCTGATATGAGTTTTGCAAGTGTTGATTTTCCACTTCCGTTAGGTCCCGTTACCGCAATAAACCTTTCATCTATCCTAACACTGACATGCTTTATTATTTCTTTTTTTGTGATCTCATCTTCCGGGATCAGAATTTTATCCTCATCCATTGGAGAATAACAGATATCCTTAAGTTCCAGCATATTTTCACCTTTCAGTCATTTGTCTTTGAAGATACTTCATCGCCTGCAGTCTGATTACGTCCGTGAGTCTTCGCATAATACAAATGGTCATCTGCTCTCATAAGTATCTGATCTGCATTGCTGCCTGTATCACCATCTGTTATACCTATCGACATCGTTATCTTTACTTCATGTTCTCCGAACTTGACCGTTGTCCTTCTTATATCAGACAAAATATTCTCGAGAATCCCGCGGGCATTTTCTGCGTCTTCTTTATCAAATATGAGCAGGAATTCTTCCCCTCCCCATCTTGCCGCAAATCCGTGACCTGCCATATTCTTTTTTAATATCTCGGCTGTATTTACAAGAACTGCATCACCGCATTCATGACCATAAGTATCGTTTACTTTCTTAAAAAAGTCAATATCACCAATAGCGGCCGCAAAGCTTCCGCCACATGTTTCTACTGAAAGTAGGATCTTCGCAAATCGTTTATTTGCATATCTCCGGTTATATATTCCGGTCAGTTCATCATATTCAACAAGTCGTGCAAGTGAATGCTGCATATTGACCGCTGCCCTGCTTGCTTCTCCCAGTTCATCTGTCCGCTTAAGATTCCTTTCGTCCATCTGCACATTCATATTGCCATGTTCAACGCCTACAAGAAACTCCATAAGCCTCTCAAGTGTATTAAGAAAACTTCCTGTAAATCTGACACTTATGAACACAAGTATCATCATTGAGCAGATAATAAGGATTATTATCGGCCACAGCGACATATAGACCGCGTTTTTTATATCTGCAGCCGGTTTCGCGACTCCATAGATTCCAACATATGTTCCTTTTGAATTCTTTATCGGATCATAATATACAAAATAAGGTTCACCATTCACTGTAACATTCTCATAAAACTGCGCCTTCTGCTTTTCATAAATACTGTTCAGGACTCTTGAATTGATTGCAGTACCAGCCGCACTTTTCCCTGATGAATCATTTATCGTTGTACACATTCGCGTATCATAATATATTATCGATACATCATATCCGGTGCTTTTTTTCATTTTCTCAAGTATGTCGCACTTGCCGCCTGTCACTTCCTTATTGCCCTTATACAACGAATATACTTTTTCTCCATCGCTGCCTGTTGTCGTCTTAAGCTGATAATCCCCTGGAAATGAGCGATCCATAAGCTCGACCATAAGTCTGTCGATTTTTACCAGATTGTCTCTGACCTGACCATACATCGCATTTTTGATAATCCTTACCGTAAAGAGTGAGAATATCAATGTTATCAGAATTACCGGAACAATGACTACACCGATATATTTACTGACCAGTCCATTTTTTCTTTTCGTGCGCGGCTTATCATTACGACTATCTCTCATATTTAACCTCATAGTAAAGCTTTATTTTCAAATTATCATTAGTCAAGAACTATCCAGTCTGCACTTTTGCAGATATGATTTTACGATATGTCTATTGTATCACCTTAAGAAGTCTGCGTGAATATAAGTTCGGAACATAGAAAAGTCTTGGGCTCATGACCCAAGACTTTGATCTGATCTGATATAAGCAGATGGCGGGAATCGAACCCGTCTTTCCAGCTTGGGAAGCTGGTGTTCTACCGATGAACTACATCTGCACGATGTCTCCGAAAGACATCGATAATTGTAACATATCAATTTTGCTCTGTAAACTGCTAAATCTATCTGTTCAGGTATTCCATCTCATCTGATATCTCTTCAGGTATCTCTTTCCCTGCATTTCTTATTTCCTGCGAGACATTCGTAAAATGATGCTTCTTCTGTCCATTATGAAGATTAAAATACCTGAGCGGATTCTCATAAAGCGGGTTCTTTGAGAGGCTCTCTCGTATCTCTCTGTTGAATGGACAATACTTGAATAGTATGCTTCGTGAGACCTTGTTCATTCTTGGAAGACCTTCGGATTCAAACATTATCCATATTATATAGTCTCTTACAAATACTTCCTTATAGCTATTCTTTGCTTTGCTCAGTGACGCTTTAAGCTTGTCTTTCATATCCTGTGAAAGATCCTGGTTTTTCCTGTAGAACTGTACATAATCGAAATATTCGCTTGTGAGTGAAGGATCAGTTATATCGTTCCAGAACGATCCCTGCACACGTTTGCATAATTCCCATCTGAACTCTCCGATCGTATGGAGAAGTATCGGTCTGAGATCTTCCAGCATGAATATCGGCAGCATTATCCTACCCTCGCTGAGCCGCTTCTTGCCTTCTATTTCCTGCCACATGACTCCCCTTGTTCCTATAACAGGCATCAGGATTACGTCCGGTATGATCTCCTTGTGAATAAAGTCTTTATTTATCCCGACTTCAGGATTTGAATATATAGTCTCTCGGTAGAATGCCGAATAATCTTTTTCTCTTACATCGTCAATGATCGTCTGTATATCACTGGATGTTATAAGGCTCTTCGGCAGTTCACCAACTACATCATTTTCTGAAAAGATTCCTGTAAATGATGTTATTCTTCCAAATGTCATCTTATCGGCGCTTGGAAACATGTTCTGCAGTTCAAACACAACCATCTGTGCTCTGTCAGAAAGAAATCTTACTTCTGTATTTTTATCAATCTCACCTTTGATCCGTTTCTCATGAACCACATCCGTAAAATCCTGATCAAATTCATTACGGCTTGGCATTCTGTCGCCATTATATATTGCGAGCAGCCAGTCATAAAACGTGTATATATGCTGTTCCGGCGCATCTAATCTCTGTTCTGCCAGACCTGCCATATACCTGGTATTGTTCTTGCCTGCAAGTTCCTCATCGACAAATCCGAAATCAAGAAACATATTTACAGCAAGCGGCATCTGACCGCCACCAAGACTTACCTGAAACGCCTGAAGATATATCTTATAAAACAGACTGCTTATCGTATGCCTGAGTTTCGACGCACGATCATCGGTGAGTTCTCTTCCGCCAAGAAGTTTAAACGCACTTATAGCAGACTTAAATGATGCATTTACATCAGCACCACAGTCAGCGTAATCCAGTATAGTATCTATAGCGTCTGACAGTTCAGATATTTCTGATGTTAATGGTTCTGATTCCTGATCATCGTTGTTATCTAACTTGGTGTTATCCTCTTTCGCATCAGATTCTGCCGACAGCTTAAGAAGTTCAGATTCTGCTTCTCCTACCCGTCTGTTAGCAAGATCTGCGTCTATTTCTTTATGACCGTTTATCTCAACATGAATTTTCATGATAGCATCCGCTATCTGCTTAGTCTCTTCATTTCCCTGCTTAAAGCTCCCCAAAAGACTAGTATAACATTCAAGGAGATCATCTCTTTCCTCGCCGACGATCATCGATAGCAGCTTTGCCTTTTCTGATTTTAATTCGCCCTCTGCCCTGAGTATCTGTTCCGAATCAAAGCAGAGGTGCCTGATAAACCCGTCCAGGAAATCAGACTGAGCAACAAATATATTGCCCTCCGTTATCTGTCTTATAATAGAATAAAATCCGGACATATAGTGAATGCTGCCACTATCACTGTCAGGTCTTGTCATATCACTAAAAGTACCGAGTGTCTTAGGCTTTATATGCTTCTTTTTGCATAATAAACAGTACTCATTATACTGACTTTCAATAAAATCATATATTTCTGCCGTATTCATACACGAAATCGTATATGATGCAGCGATATCGCTTACCTGCTCTACTCCTGTAGAAACGGCAATATCTGCAAGGTTCGGCATCCTGTCAAAAAAGAAATCAAGATCAGCTCTGCTGTATTCATATCTTTCGAGAATAACAGGCGATGCCGCACTATATGTATAATAGTGAACTATTGATGCAAGTTCGCATATCCCAAGTATACCGTTCTGTTCGACCATATAGCTGCCGCTTGGCGTAGTTACAAGCACCTCACCACTTTTAACAAATGCGATCTCATTTACCGGTTTCCCACACTGATAAATAAGACTTCCATTTTTAACTTCTGTAGTTTTCACTGTTGTACCCCTTTATCCCCATAAAAATAGTATTACGTATTTCTCCGCTTCTTACAGATTTTGAAAACGATCTTTGTTTTCGCAAATCTATCATAATTATAGTAAACGATGTCGATAAATACAATACTTATGGCAAATCAGCGGATTCCGAATGGTTTATAAAGTTGCGTAAAGCAATTCGTAACATCATCGCATAATAACTACTTTTGACACTCAAATCATGTGATATAATAATACATGCTTATATGCATGAGCACTTTTATCATGAATCCAGAGGAGAATATATATGAAACTGATATTTATCAGACATGCAGAACCAGATTATGAAAATAACACGATAACCGAAAAAGGATGGTGTGAAGCTGCTCTTCTTGCAGAACGTGTCTCTAAGTGGGATGTTAAGGATTTCTACCAGTCGCCGCTAGGACGTGCAAAAGATACGGCATCGTTATCTCTTAAGAAAATGAACAGGACAGCCACAACATATGAATGGCTTCAGGAATTCTGGTATACATGGAATGATCCGGAGACCGGAAATTCTGACTGTTGCTGGGACTTTCTCCCTGCCGAATGGACACTTAAACCTGGTCTCTATGACAAGAACAATTGGATGAATGAGAAACCTTATTGTTTTAATCCGAGTGTTTATGATCATTATATGGACGTTTGCAGCAAATTCGATAATCTGCTTTCTGAGCACGGTTATGAGCGAAATGGCGGATACTACAAAGTAAATGAACACAATGATGATAATCTCGTATTTTTCTGTCATTTTGGTATTTCATGTGTACTCATGAGCCACCTGATGGGACTTTCTCCTGTCATGCTGTGGCAGAATACTTTTGTCGCACCTTCAGGTGTGACCGTACTCTGCAGTGAGGAACGCACCCCTGACTGTGCTTCATTCCGTGCACAGTTCATCGGCGATACATCTCATCTTCGCATTGCAGGTGAGCCCGTATCAAAAAGCGGTTATTACTCCGATACATTTAATGGCTGACAATGCACAATGCACCATCAGCCAATAATACTCACTATCAATATTAATATCTCAAAATTATGTTATGAGTTCTCAGCTTTGAGTCTCTTTCATAAGTGCAGGATACGCTTCGTTGACCGAAAGTGTCGCAAAATAATCGGCAGGTGTCTCAGCACGTCTTATGAGCTTGACGCTTCCATCTGTCTTAAGGAGGAGTTCTGCAGATTTTAATTTGCCATTGTAGTTATAGCCCATAGAAAATCCGTGAGCGCCCGCGTCGTGGATAAATAGATAATCTCCATTATCTATTCTTGGAAGCGCACGGTCTATCGCAAATTTATCATTGTTTTCGCAAAGTGAGCCTGTGACATCATATGTATGATCGCATGGCTCATTTTCTTTGCCAAGAACAGTGATATGATGATATGCGCCATACATGGCAGGTCTTATCAGATTGACTGCACACGCATCAACTCCTATGTACTCCTTATATGTATGCTTCTCATGAATCGCTTTTGTTATAAGTGCACCATAAGGGCCCATCATGAATCTTCCCATTTCGGTATATATCGCTACATTGTCCATACCTGCCGGTACTAAAACATCTTCGTATACTTCACGTACTCCTTCGCCTATTGCAAATATATCATTTGATGTCTGTTCCGGTTTATAAGTGATTCCAACGCCGCCTGAAAGATTTATGAAACTTATGTCTGCACCGGTTTCCTTATGCAGTTCTACTGCAAGTTCAAAAAGCTGCTTTGCAAGCTGCGGATAATAGCTGTTTGTGACTGTATTGCTTGCAAGAAAAGCATGCATTCCAAAATGTTTTACACCTTTATCTTTAAGTATCCTGTATGCTTCAAATAACTGTTCTCTTGTCATTCCGTATTTTGAGTCTCCGGGATTATCCATTATTCCATTGCTCATCTTGAATATTCCACCCGGATTAAATCTGCAGCTCATCGTTTCCGGAAGTTTTCCTCCACACGCTTTCTCACAAAACCCAATATGTGTTATATCATCGAGATTGATTATCGCTCCGATCTTATTTGCATAAGTATATTCTTCCGCCGGAGTATCATTCGATGAAAACATGATACATTCGCCCGGAAAACCAAGTGCCCTGCTTGTCATAAGCTCTGTCATTGATGAGCAGTCTGTTCCGAATCCATAATCCTTCATGATACCGACAAGTGATGGATTAGGAGTGGCTTTGACCGCAAAATATTCTCTGAACCCCTTGTTCCATGAAAACGCTTTTTTTACGTTTTCTGCATTCTTTCTTATGCCTGCCTCATCATAAAGATAAAACGGTGTCGGATATTCTGCCGCGATCTTTTCGACTTGTTCCTTTGTGACAAATGCTTCTTTTTTCATAATCTCTCCTCAAATAATACATGATGATTCATATCTGATACTATATCACTGACTGCTTCTGTTCTCTATCTGCCAGTCTACAGCGCTTATGCCGTTCTTTTCAAGAAATTCATTTGCCGTCTTAAAATGTCCACATCCGAAAAATCCGTTATATGCAGAAAGCGGGCTTGGATGTGCCGCAGTAAGTACCAGCTGTTTAGGATTATTGAGCATCGGTTTCTTCGCCTGAGCATTACGTCCCCATAACATAAAAACGATCGGTCTATCCTGCTCATTAACCGCTTCTATTATTGCATCGGTAAATTTTTCCCAGCCCTTACCCTGATGCGAATTTGCCTGATGTGCTCTGACCGTAAGGACTGTGTTAAGCATCAACACTCCCTGATCTGCCCATTTTTTAAGGTAACCGTTATCAGGTATATAACATCCCAGTTCATCTTTTATTTCCTTATAGATATTCTTAAGTGACGGAGGGATCTCGTTCTGATCTTCTGGTACGGAAAATGAAAGACCATGTGCCTGATGTGGCTCATGATAAGGATCCTGCCCTAATATGACCACTTTGACATCTGCCAGTGGTGTGAGGTGAAGCGCATTAAATATATCGTCTGCAGGCGGATATATCGTATGTATTTTGTATTCCTGATTTACAAACGAAAAGAGCTGTTTATAATACGGTTTTGCAAATTCTTCATTTACTGCCGGAAGCCAGTCATTGTCTATCATTGTCATTCTTATATCTGCCTCTGATTCAAAAAAACGATTCATAGATTCAATTTATCATAATCTGTGATCATAACAATATCATTATGTGGATGTCAAAAATAACAATTGTGTTATGTTACTAAATGCACTTACTTGTCTCAGATTCTTACCGGTACATCTTTTCCCTTAAGATACTCTTTTACCTGACTTATCTCAAGTTCCTTATAGTGGAAAAGCGATGCTGCAAGTGCCGCATCTGCCTTTCCGTCTGTGAGCGCTTCATAAAAATGTTCCAATTTCCCGGCTCCGCCTGATGCTATGACTGGTACCGACACATTTTCAGCTATCGTTCTTGTAAGTTCTATATCATACCCATTCTTTGTGCCATCAGCATCCATACTTGTAAGAAGTATCTCGCCGGCGCCAAGCTCATCAGCTTTTATCGCCCATTCAACGGCATCAATACCCATATCTACTCTACCGCCGTTCTTATATACGGTCCATCCGCTGCCGTCACTCCGTTTTTTTGCATCCATTGCAACGACAACACACTGTCTGCCAAATTTATCGGCAGCATCACTTATAAGATCCGGATTCATAAGCGCCGCTGTATTGACAGAAACCTTATCGGCTCCTTCTCTGAGTATCGCTTTAAAATCCTCAACTGTCCTGATTCCGCCGCCTACCGTAAATGGGATAAATACTCTCTCTGCAACTCGTCTTACCATATCAACTGCTGTGTGACGTGCATCAGATGACGCTGTTATATCCAGGAATACAAGCTCGTCAGCGCCGGCTTTATCATAAGCCTCACCAACGAGTGCCGGATCTCCTACATCTTTTATATTTACAAAATTGATTCCTTTTACGACCCGTCCGTCTCTTACATCAAGACATGGGATTATCCTTTTTGTAAGCATCTGTTACCCCTTCATCTGTGAATGTCAAAGAAATTGCTGAGTATCTTAAGACCGTATTCTGAGCTTTTCTCCGGATGAAACTGACATGCAAAAAGATTACCTTTCTCTACAGACACATCCATCACTGCGCCGTACTCTGTCTGCGCTGTGACGATCTCTCTATCTTCTGAATGCAGATAATATGAATGGACAAGATAGATATATGTATTTTCCGGAATATCTTTGAAAAGCCGTCCTTTATTAGGAAATGAGATACTATTCCAGCCTATCTGCGGAATCTTTCTTCCATCACCCTCAGGTATCCTCACGACATGACCGTCTATTAGTCCAAGTCCCTTTATGCCAGGTGCTTCCTCGCTATCCGTACACATAAGCTGAAGTCCAAGGCATATTCCAAGAAAAGGAATATTCTGGTCTACTGCTTTGCTGATCGTATCTATAAGATCATATCTCTCTAGCTTTTCCATTGCGTCGCCAAAAGCTCCAACGCCCGGAAGAATGATGTGATCTGCAGCAAGGATCTTATCTTTGTCCCTTGTTAGTATCACATCCTGTCCTAAAAGCTGCGCAGCTTTTTCTACGCTTTTGATATTCCCTGCATCATAATCGATGATTGCTACCATCTTTGCTCCGATTCTATCATTCATTATTTTTTTGTATGTATGACATACATAACTGATTCCTGTGACTGCGGATTCTTGCCGCTGTCAGTTTCACTTGCCGTAGCGCCATCAGTCCCCGTCTCAGCCGGATTTTCCGTCTCATTTCCGGCAGGTTTATCAGCCCAGCCCTGACCGTCACCTGTTGCCGTCGAATTCTCAGTCGCTGTCTGATTCACTGTTTCTTCTGCTACATCAGATCCGGAATCTTTTTTATTCTCTGATTCGTTATCTTTACTATCAGTTTTCACATTACTTCCCGGCATTTCCTCACCAAGCACATCGTATAGCGATTTCGTATATGTCAGATCATCTTTACTGTCTGCGATCTCATTTGCCTTCTGCTCGGAGACACCATAATCGTCCTGCAGTGCCTTAAGTATCTTATCATATATCTCTTTTATCTTATCAATTATCCCATATGAATCTGCCTGGTCTTTTAACAGATTATATCTTGCCACACCTTGGATCAGAGAATCAAGCCCTTCAAGCTTATTTCCCATTTTTTTGTCATTCTCGTATGACTGATATTTCCTGTCCACCTGCATTATGATACTTGATTTGTTATATATCTCCTGATCAGATGCATTTAATTTTCGACCATACAATTCTTCATATGCCGCCTCATAATCCTGCTTTTCAAATGATCTGCGTGCTTTTCTAAGGGTAAGCTGCATTGGAAGTACATAACAAAGAACCATAATACACACTGTAAATGTAACGGCAAATATGACAGTCAATCTGATACGTTTTTTTGATAATTTCTCTTCTTTTGTATTTTCAGCCGGCTCTTCTGCTGCTGCTTTTTTCTTCTTTTCTTTCTTCTTTTTCTTTTTACCCTTATCCGGAGTCTCGTCGCCTTCTTCGCCTTCTTCATCTCCGTCTTCGGCTGCTTTACCCTTCTTTCCCTTTTTATCCTTCTTACCTTTCTTCCCCTTTTTACCTTTCTTACCTTCGGCATTTTCCTCAGCATTCACTTCATCCAGCACCTGCTGATTTTCATCGCTTATATTCTCACCTGGCTGTCCATCAGACCCAGCTGCTTTTTTGCCATCGTCATCATCGTCATCATCATCCGCATTTATAAATTCAAGGAATTTTGCAATAAGTCCTTTTATTCCCTTCCCCTTAGGCTTTATCCCGTCTGCAGCGGTTGTATCTGTTGTATCTGCTGTGTCAGCTGAATCTACTGAATCTGCTTTGACAACCGTACTATCTCCACCAACTGATTCTTCGTCAGATATCCCTGCGTCCGTAATTCCGGGTATATCATCCATTAAACCTGAAAGGATATTATCTGCAACACTTTTCTCATCACCATCAGTGCTTGCAGTATCTCCATTTTCCTCAACACTATCTGCAAGATCACTGTCATTCTCTTTATCACCCGCATTGTCATCTATGGTAATAGCACCGCTCATATAATCTTTATTGTCATCATGTGTCACTTCTTCTGCTGCTGCCATAAGATCCTGATCTGACAATGCCGGTCTGTCAGGATCAGATTTCGTTTTATTTTTTTCTCCATCTGATATTTCAGCACCTTCTGACGCCTTGTTCATCTCATCTATCATCGCTGCGATATCATCATCCGCATTAGTGCCCGCATTGATATCTTCACTTATACCCGCATCGTTACTACCTATTTCAGATTCCTTTGCCTCAGCTGTCTTCTTTGCTTCAGCCTTTTTCTCTGCCGCCGCCTTCTTTGCTTCAGCCTTTTTCTCTGCCGCCGCCTTCTTTGCTTCAGCCTTTTTCTCTGCCGCAGCCTTCTTTGCTTCGGCTTTTTTCTCTGCTGCTGCCTTCTTTGCCCCAGCTTTTTCTTCTACTGAAGCTTTCTTTGAATCATCTTCATCAACATCCATATCAATATCGACAGACTTTTTATTTTTCCCACCAAAAATCCCTGATATCTTACTAAGGAAATTATGTCCATGATTATCGTCTTTATCCTCGATCTGACTGTTTAGATCGGGTTTATTAGCTTTTTCAGCTTTAGTTATCATCTCATCAAGATCAAGCTTATCATTTGCCGCGACATCATCCTCGGTCAGACTTACGTCTTCCTCGCCTTCTTGCGCCTGCTTAAGAAGATCATCAATTGAATCGTCTGCAGCCGTATTGCTGTCTGATGCTTTCAGAAGTCTGGCTATATCTGATGTATCACTGTCGCTGTCAATACCATCCAGTTCCGTAAAATCTTTGCTTTCATTTATCTTTCTGCGCTCTTCATCTTTTTCAGATGCCTCAACCGCACTATTCTTTGCTGAATTCATAAGTTTATCAATGTCTTCTTCAGACAGGTCAGCTATATCATCTATATCTGGTCTCTGCTCCCCTGACAGATCAGCTGTGTCCTCTGTATCCAGTTTCTGCTCTCCTGACAGATCAGCTGTATCCTCTGTATCCAGATTCTGCTCTCCTGACAGATCAGCTGTATCCTCCGTATCCAGATTCTGCTCCCCAAGCATATCATTAGTACCAGTTTCCGTTTCTCTCTGGCCGCCTTTTTCAGACATCAGATCTGTCATTTTTTCTGATGAAGCGCTCCCAAGCTTTTCGATGGCAGATTGTCCTTTGGGTGCAGAGTCGTCAGTCTTTCCCATTGTTTTAAGCAGATTATCAAGATAATCTTCATCACTTTTACTCATTGCTTTTCCTCTGATTTTTTAATTTAGAAAATTGATAGAATTACACTGCACTGCTTCACTTCTTGCTGCTGCATCATGATTTATCTGATAAAGTTTTTCATTTACCCTGTAAAATCTCGATTTCAGATTATATATCGCTACCTTTTCAAATGGAAACCTTATTACCGACGGGAATCTCATTCCCTCTCCTAATTCGATAACACATATTTTATGATTTATCGTGTTCTGAAGCCATGACATATATTTCTTCCACTGATCCATATAGCCTTTTTCATTATATGTCTGTGCTCCGATCTGATTCATAACGAGTGGGGCTCCGCATTCAGCACACACGATTTTCTCTGGTCTTTCATCAGTCTCTCCGCTAAAATATCTTTCTGCACGTTCCATATATTCTAACGGTATATCAATGATCGGATGCTCCGTATTCTGGCTGCATTGCAGCTTTCTGTACCCGCCACACGGCGTAACAATACGATGTGTATCAAAATCATGATCAAAGATTATGTCATCTATCAATGTGCTTACGATAAAATAGTCTTTGTCTTTAATAAGAACTGACAGATTATCATAAGCCTTGTCAATCTTTTCAATATGATCTTGTTTCAAAATTATTTTCTGAAAAAAAGGTATCAGATCATCATTTGCGGAATCGTCTGATAATTCAGAGTATCTTTTGCTATCTGCCATCCGATTCCAATCATACTGAATCTCATCACCAATACCGATAAGAACATATTCCGCATCGCTTATATCTTTCAGCAGATTTTTTTTTATATCATCAATACTTTTATCCATCTGATCCTCTCGTATATTCTCCTAAACAAAAAGCCGGGATAAACCCGACTTTTTGTAATATCATTTTTTACTTAAATCAGTTTTCTCTCTTAACTTCTGTATTGCTATCAGTTCCAACAAGGCGATCTATCGTTTTAACAAGATCACCTATCTCTGGCTTTGTAAGCTGTGCATCCGCTCCAAGTGCTTCTCCTTTTCGCTTCATCTCTTCATTGATAAGTGAAGAAAAAATTATGATCGGAATATGCTTTGTATCACTGTCTTCCTTTACCAGCTTTGTGAGTCTATGACCATCCATAAGCGGCATCTCAATATCTGTTATTATGCACTGAACATTATCTTTTACTGTTCCTTCTGATTTCCATTTTTCAATAAGATCATATGCTTCCTGCCCATTTTCTGTCGAAGTCACATTTATGTATCCTGCCTTCTTGAGCGAATCACATATCATCTTGTTAAGCAGTACTGAATCTTCGGCAATAAGTACCGGCTTATCATTCCTTGCACGAACACCAAGTTCATCAATATCTGTTATCTTTAAGCCTGTTTCAGGGTTAATGTCCGTAATGATCTTCTCAAAATCAAGGATTATAATAAGATGATTATCAATCTTAATGATACCGGTTGATATACTCTCTTCGGGTGTAGAAACTGTAGAGCCGGGTTTTATTATATCAGTCCATGAAACTCTATGTATACCAACAACAGTATCTACATGAAATGCTATATCAAGATTATTAAAATTAGTTATGATGAACAATCCCCCTGGTTTTGAAGTGCCTCTCTGTAAGCAATTACGCAGATCAATCGCAGTTATCATCGTATTTCTTGGCATAAATATTCCCTCAATACTGGGATGTGCATTAGGAACCGGTGTTACTTCCTGATAATTGATTATCTCTTTAATCTTAGCTACATTAATGCCATATGCATGACCATCAATAGTAAATTCCAAAACTTCCAGTTCATTCGTTCCGTTTTTTAATAAGATCTTTGTGTCCATAGACCCCACCTCACCAAGTTGATTTTTGGTACAAATACATTAACTCCCCGATAATACTAACATAAATAGTATATCATACCACCTATTAAAAAAAAACACTTTTACATAAAAAAAACGGATTCGCAATCGAATCCGCCTATCATCTTTATTAAAAAACATACCCTCAAAACCGAACACTGAAAATCTTTTCATCCGTCTCTTCCTGGTCAAGCCCTCGGCCGATCAGCACATGTCAGCTGAGTACATCACTGTACTTACACCTCATGCCTGTCTACCCCGT
>JAGPKJ010000014.1:0-20191 GCA_018053995.1 Lachnospiraceae bacterium
GTCTACGTGCTTCGTCTGGTGAGACGGGGCATTTTATTGAAAAATAGTTGAAATTAGTGTTGAAATATAATTCGTACTGACAGAGTGGGACTCAGATTCATAAGAGAGGATCAGGTTACGACCGGGGAGTATACCATTGGCAGCATAGAGTTCTATTTTACTTAATGCTTTATCGACATATTCGGGACTACTCATCATTCCGAGATGTTCCCAGTAATACTCTTTCAGCGTATATGGATTGAGTATCGTGAAGTCAGGACGGACAAAGCCAAATCCATTAAGGCAGATAGGGACTTCATAATAATAGGGAATCTTTGTCAGACTTAATTTATCAGCGATGATCTTCTCTGACTTCGAACGGACTATCTCACCCTGCTCAGTGAGGATGTGGTTAGATTCAATAGGGTTAGATTCAATATGGTTAGATTCATTGAAGCTTTGTGAATCGAAAGGCAAAATATGTTGTTGATCTTTATTTATCATTCTTTTTTGTGGGCGAATCATATCAATAGAAGAATTCGGATGATCAACCCAGTATTTATTGATAGCTTCTTCTTTATGCTTAGACCATATTTTAATGTACTCTTTTTTTGTAATAATATAAGGATGAACAAGTTCTTGACGTGCCGGAGATAGTGAGTCATAGATATCTCTAAGATCATTTAGAGCGGATAATGCGGAAGCGTTAATGTTTTTTCGAACATGGACAGCTGCTTTAAGCATTTTTTTGTCGTAATCCCGTTGCGCAATCTTATATGCAAGTTCTTTTTGATCTTTACTGAGATAATGATATCGAGCGTCATTCATATCCTGCTTGATATAGTATTGCGTAATGTTATTACTGATTGAAGTTTTTAAAAGACCATCAGGTAAATCAGTTAGATCCTTTTGAACGTTTGAGATTATATAGTCAAGATCTTCGCTACTTATGCTGCTTGTACAGATTATTTCTTTTTTCATGTTGTTTATCCTTTCATTTTATATCAGTGCCTGATCAACGATGCTAACGATGTGTTTTGAAATCTGATATGGAAACAGTAAAATGAAGACTGTTGAACGAAAACTGTTGAATGAAGACTGTTGAGTGAAGACTGTTGAATGAAGACCATTGAATGAAGACGGTTGAATGGAGACTGTTGAATGAAGACGGTTGAATGGAGACTGTTTAATGAAGACTGTTGGATGAAGACTATTTAATGGAGGCTGTTGAATGGAGACTGTTGAATGAAGACGGTTGAATGAAGACTGCTGAACGAAGATTGTTGAATGAAGATTGTTGAACGAAAACTGTTGAATGAAGGCTGTTGAATGGAGACTGTTGGATGAAGACTATTTAATGGAGGCTGTTAGTGATTGTGTTTTGAAAGTTTTGAGATGAAGATTATGCGTGGAGATTAAGGAGCGATGTTCATGGAATGAATTGGGCTTAAGAATTAGAATTCTAGTATTCATGATTATGAAAATGAGAGATGACAGGATCATGATTACGGTTTGATTACGAGATAAAGTCATTTGATCCGTAGCGGAATATGATGATTCGTTTTTTTTTACGGTCTAAATTAGAAAAGGTAAAATACGACGGTAGCCAAATAATAAAAATTACGTTATGACTACGGTCTATGGTACAAATTAGATAAAATGGACGCAATCCATTGACCGGATTGGCTCATGGAATTACGGACTTAATTGTAAAATATATTGAAGGTTGGTAGTTTGAGGTATAATCACAACAGAAGCATACGGAACAATTTGAGATTTACTTGATACAACCGTAATTATTGTGGAATTATTTAAAAAGCATACATTCTAAATCCTTCAAAATGATAATAAGACCGTAGACTTTTTCAAAGTGCATTTATAACTTGATATCAGAAGAATATTGAGCGCGTATGAGCGACTTCAAGTAGATAGAACAAGTAAGCAGGTAGAACAAAGTAAGCAGATAGAACAAGTAAGCAGGTAGAACAAGTAAGCAGGTAGAACAAAGTAAGCAGATAGAACAAGTAAGCAGGTAGAACAAGTAAGCAGATAGAACTGAAGTAGTGGGAAGAACGGATATAACAAGCGTAACGAGTATAATGGTTAAGATGCGTGAAGCGGGTAGAATGGATAAAACGCATAATCAGATATATAGTTTAAACACTCAGATGAAAATATCATAATAATGAATAGAGTTTTTTGCAAGTATTTTATTAATAAATAAAATACAATCATTACGATAATCAAGAATCAATAATCAAGAATCAAGAATGAATCAAGAATGAATCAAGAATCAAGAATGATTCAAGAATGAATCAAGAATCAAGATCATCAATCGTTATGATATAATGGGATTGTGAAGAAACAGAGTAGCTGTGAAGAAATTGGGCAGTTGTGTGGGGGGAAATCAATGAAGATTAATCTTATCAGCATCATTTTTATGGTGATTTTTGCAGTATGTTCGGTAGTAGATCTGTATTGCCTGATTAAGGAAGATAAGAAAAAGAACAAGATATTTAAGCCAATGCTGATGCCGCTTCTTGCCGTGTGTTATGTACTCACGGCAAATCATGTAAAACCGCTGGTGATTGCGGCACTTTTACTTGGATGTGCAGGAGATACTTTTCTGCTAGGAGAGGGAATATGGTTTGCAGCCGGGCTGCTGGCATTTCTCGCAGGACATATCTGCTATATGATATCGTTCATAAGGGTCGGCTTGGACAGTATGGCGGCACAAACGTCAGGAACTTTGCAGATAACTTCTACAGTTGCGCAAGCAGTAGGGTCACATACATTAGGAGCATCTAAGACAGCCGGAATGGCTGATATAGCGCTACTATTTAGCGACATGAAATTCACTGCAGTTATATACATATCATTTCTGATATTGGCAGGGATAATCGTGATCAGAAAGCTGCCGGGAAAGATGATACTGCCGGTATATATATATGCGCTCGCGCTGGTCGGAACAAGTTTTATGGCAAATGTATGCATGAGAAAAGCCGGTAATGTATTTATACCGGCATTTGTAGGATCACTGTTTTTTATAGTATCAGACAGTATGATAGGAATAGATGTATTCATTAAAGAACATGGACATACATACAAAATGATGATCATGCTGACTTATATCATTGCACAGACTCTGATAACATTCAGCTGGGCACTCTGTAAGTGATAATGTTCGGGTTGAGCTCAGGCTGTACACAAAGCAGTTTGAAATCATTGGGCACTGGCGATTCATCATAGACGGCATTTGTCCTGCTTTTTTGGGGCAGTTCAGCCTAAACAGGTATTTTTTGCAGGCAGAATGGTAGACTACTCTTCCAGCCGATCCATACCGGAATCGTATATATCGCCATTCACGGCGTCTGACAGCCATTGTGCCATAGTCACACCGGTATGATTTTTCATATAGAAATTTGGCATCCTTACAGCGGTATGGCATGTGCCGCCGCGAAGCCCGGATTTGATCACAGCCAGATTCTTCCATTCATTTATAAAAATCCCAGAATTATTTTTCGCCATATCCTTAAAATCAGTAGTCATTTCCTGAAGCTGGTGGTAGAAGACATCGCGAACTTCACTGTCTGTATTGTATTTCTTGAATGTTATATCGTTAAAATATGCGCTCAGAAGATAGTCGTGAGTAGAACTTGCATAAAGATATTTAAGTCTGTCGCCGCTGCGAGAATAAAGATCATGATACCAGTCCATAGTGATATTGGGAGTGTGAATCGCGCTCCATATCGGTGTTGGAGCTTGCCATATATCGCGGGCAGTACGGCGCCAATGATGATAGATAAGCTGTCCACTGTCGGAAAAGAGAGTGATATCGCTACATTTCGGATATACATTATCGACAATGTCTCCCGATAGCGCCGGAACTGCAAACGCGCCTGCACTGTCACCGGCGATAAGCATCTTATCAGGATCCGGGAAATAAGATGATGATATCTTCATTGCCGACATGAAGTTGTTGTAGCCATTAAAATGAACTACCTGCTGTGAACCGTCTTCCGCAGTATATGGGAAATCATGTTTCCCAACATGAAAGTCACCGGTCGCATATGTTACGATGACGAAATTCCAGTCTTTGAATGGATTTGCATCGTTCTGACAGTCTGTTATGCCAATGTGTATGTTCATGATCTGAGTAAAAGGTCTTAGATTATTCCAATAAAAATTAGGCATACCGGCAGCTACTTTCCCACCGGTAACAGGGCGTGCAGCAGTATATTCGTTCCATGCAACGCCTCCGCCTGAAAAGAAGATACAGAGATGATCGTTAGTCCCTTTACGCAGGTAGACATAATATCCTGAGCCGTCACCGGAGATCCCATCGGGGATATCTATCCTGTACCATGTACCGGGTTCGGGCTCACCTTCAAGTACGGGAGCCGCCAGATTGGAATCGGATATTGTCTTGCCGATAGAATTCTCGAAGAAATTGCCTGCGCGATATGCAAATGCAAGGCCGTTTTTCAGATTGTTTTTATTTGCCAGACTCTTAATGGATGATTGTTTCATAGTTTCACCTATATTATTATAGAGAGATATTGTTTCATAGTTTCACCTATATCGTAGAGTGATGATTGTTTCATAGTTTCACCATAATCGCAGAGAGATGTTTTTTAAATGCATCATAGGTTGAAGTATTTTGCCGATGCATTTTTGACTTCATGTGGTCTGAACAGAAGGGCGGCAACAGCAAGTATCACGTAGATTGTCATGCAGATGACCGCTGGCCATTCAAATGTGTTCTGTTCCAGGAGAAACATTGGGATAAGCTGAAGCATACATAATAACGAATCTGAAATGAGATATATCATGTAGTCAGCTAAAAGCAGATGCTCTCCCTTACCGATACAGATTGTCACTACTGCAAGACCTAGAAAGGTGCATGGTATCATCCAGTTTACAGACCATCCATAGAATCCGGTCTTCAGATCGATGATATAATCGAAGATCATAATTATATATGCTTCATATGTGATGATCTTTATTATATTGTTGCGCAGGTAGAATGCGATAACGATATTGAGCCAGCATACCACGGCACTTATCATGACAATGGGAATCCATGAGATGCGACGCTCCAGCGCGTGATCAGCCAGATAATATGTCACCAGCATAAGAATCTCGAATACCAGGAAAATAAAAGCTGAAAGTCTAATTATCGAGAATCTTGTGACTTTACTGCGTTTTATGACGGGAAATGCCGGGTCTTCAGGTTCTCCGACGAGGGTACTCTGACAGAGCGGACAGCATTTTTTATTTCCACGGATACTTATCTTACATTTGGGACAGTACTGCATATTGATTTCCTTTCTTTATTCGACAGAAGCATTGTAGTCATTTGTGGCTATCTCTACGGGGATGCCCATTGCGACAAGTCTTCTGAAGAAATGAAGCATGATCTCGTGAGTATTATTAGAAGTGACTTCTCCGAAAGTCATATTGTCTCCGAAAGTCATAACGCATACCTGTTCATTAGGCGATGTCATGAATCCGCTGAACTGTTTTATATAGGGAACAGCGGCGTCGGGCATATTTATCCTTCCAAGGTTTGATATCGTGCCTGTGACTCCGCTTTTTGCCAGGAGGTTTAATTTATTTATACCAAGATCTTTTAACATGAGAGGCGCGACTTGTATCGCTATGTTGTGCTCAAGAGCAGAATATGAATTCATCGTCTGTGTGATCTGATCCATCGAAAGATGGTGCTCGAAGGATTCCTTAACGGTCTGTGTGATCTTTGCAAGATCGATCCCGGATTCTTCGGGCTGATATGAGATATTTATGACACCAAAGAAATTTCTTGTAGTATCTGATGGAAAAAATGTTCTGAGATTGACCGGTACGCTTACAATAACCGGAAGCTTACGGTCACGGAGTGACATTTCGTTGATTACTGCAGCGATATAGATGGCTGTTGTGAGAATCCCTACGGAAGTATTCTGCTTGTGTGCTTCTTCAACAAAGCGGGAAGCAGAGATAGTGCCTTCTATAACATGTGGCATAAGGTCTTCATCGGGGTCACCTTTTAATTGATATGCCTTTGCAAAAGACATCTCTTTAAGCTGATTAAGACCTTTCTGATGTGTATAAAACTGCTTGAACGCATCGGCAGTACGGTCTGCGGCAGAAGATGATTCTATAGAATCACAAGTGATGCCGAGATTATGCTTGATGGAAAGATAATTAGCGACAATTGTCTTGAAGAAAACGAAAGCGCCCGTTCCGTCTGCAAGAACATGAAACATCTCTAAATTAATCCGATTTCTGAAATAGTTGATACGATAAAGGAGATTTTTTCTTCCCGGAAAGTATACGGGGCTGCACGGATTAAGGTGATCAGGCATAACTACAGGGTGAAGATCACGTGCATCAAGATAGTACCAGAAAAAACCGCGACGCAGAATGCAATTAAAATGAGAAAATCCAGTGATACTCATATCCAAAGCTTCCTGCAGAATCTTAGGGTCTACATCTTCATTGAGCTCGCAGGCGATACGGAACACTCTTGTATCACCGCCGCGCGCAGTTGAAGGCACGATCTTTGCTACATTATCAAGCTGGTACCATTTATCGTTATGTGTATGCGCCATTGCAGTATATTTCCCCTCTCAAACTTATAAAATTTATTTTATCATGTCATGCATAAATCATCAATGTCGTATCATTTCATTACCTTTACGGCACATTTCGCGCATACTTGGTTGTAACGTACGGCGCAAAATGGTAGATTGCATATAGGTACTAGTGAAAAGTATCTTTAGATTCTTTGGGTTAAGGGTGAAGGTTTTATAATGGATCTGATGATGACAGATGAAAATGAAAAATCATATATTCTCGTAGTTGACGATGATGAGATCATACTCAGGCTTGCAAAGCAGACGCTTATGTCACATTACAATGTTGTATGTGCAAAATCCGGCAAGGAAGCGTTGGAGGCGGTAGAGATCTCAGAGCCGGAACTTATCCTGACTGATCTGGATATGCCTGAAATGGATGGGTTTCAGATGATATCGGCAATAAGAGAAAAGACCGGATGTGCGATTCCATTTATCATAATGACAGGGAATACACAGAATACTTCGGAGATAGAGGGATTTAGTTTTGGAGCAGAGGATTATCTGAAAAAACCGTTTAGTTATGATGTGATGCTGGAAAGAGTGGAACGTGTACTGAAGTCCGAAAAGAATCAGAAACGTTTGGAACTTGAGGCATATAAAGATGAACTTACGGGAGCGTGGAATAGAAGGTTTCTTGAAAGTAAGATAGAAGAGGAATGTGGACAGAAAAATAATGGCGGCGCATTCCTGTTATTTGATCTGGATAATTTTAAAGTGATAAATGATACATATGGTCATAAGAGCGGCGATGATGTACTTCGTGGTTTTGCATCCATTCTCAGATCGTTCACAAGAAGAGAAGATGCTGCGGCGAGGATAGGCGGAGATGAGTTTGCTGTCTTTTATTCGGGAATGAATGGCAGAGAGCTCGCAGCGCATAGATGTGAAGAGATCATCGAGATGACTAGAAATGATCTTGGATATATGGTCAACCGCGATTCAAAATGTATTATATCGGTATCGATAGGCGTATCGTTTGCACCGAATGACGGCAATGATTTTACGGCGTTGTATGAAAATGCGGATAAAGCACTTTACGATGTGAAGAAGAGCGTAAAAGGCGGTTACAGGATATGTGCTGATAAGAACACTGATACAGGCGATGCTGCAGGAAGCGACGTTTCGGGATCGGGAGCGAACTATACTCGCAGAATGATATCCGCAATGTCAGAGAAATATAGGATATATGATGTAAAGTGTTTCAGCCGTCTGATGAAAGAAGATAACGGAATGGCTGGCGCGTATATTGTCAGCAGTGATGAATTCCTAAAGATATATCGTTTTTTGGCAAGAGGCATGGAACGTGATAACAGGCAGGCACAGATAGCACTTATCTCGCTTAAGAGTCAGACAGGAGCTGAGGACGAATGTGCCTCGGAAAACAGAAGATTCCCTAACGACGTCAGGGCTTCGGAAGCTCTGGATCATGCGGTAAGAGGGTCACTAAGAAGAGGAGATGTCGCTGCAAGAATCGACAGAAGCCAGTATGCGGTAATCCTTTCAGATACGGATGCTGATAACGGCAGGATCGCGGCGGATCGGGTGCGGCGGAACTGGAAACGCGAATACGGGCGAACAGAGATAGAACTCGAATATGATGTAGGAGATATAAGAGGTGCGGTGTGATCAAAAATCATGCCGCACTTTATTTATTTCTTGAGTCATAATGCAAATAGGGATATATTAGAAAGAAAAGGTGTCTAAGGGGCTAAGCATGTTTGAATATAGATTACAGTTGAGTTGTCTGTGTATAGTTCTGTATGTTTTCATTTATTATGAAAGCAGAAGAAATCTGAAGACAGAGTTCAATGAACTTTATATTGTGATGATGATCGACTCTATAGCATATCTTATCCTTGATATGTATACGTATCATCTTGTCAATCATCCGCTTAGATACAATATCGTGTTTATCAATTTTATTCACAGGCTTTTCTTCCTTTCGCTGATCACTGATTTTTATCTTGCGTTTCGGTACGAGATACTTCTTGTAAAAAAGGAATTCAAAGTAAGTCAAAAGGAACTGTTGCTGCTTAAGATCCCGTTTATCATGGGTGCAGCAGGAGCCACGTTTCTTCCGATCAGATATAAGATCACGATTCACACTTCGTATTCGTCAGGACCAGCAGTCTTCTGTGTTGCGGCGTGTATATTCATCTACATGGTTCTTTCAATTATCCTGTCTGTCAGGTACAGTTCACGTAAACTTGAGAGAAAATACAGATCTGTTATAGTATCAATGTTACTGATGATCATGGTGATCGTGCTGCAGATGTTTAAGCATGATCTGCTGTTTACATCGGTAGCTGTTACGATGCTTGTGCTTTCGATATATATGTCGATCGGAGATCCTCAGATATATGTTGATGAGGATATAGACGGATTTAACAGGACAGGATTCGGCGAAGTACTCGATTTCAGGATCCGTGAACGAAAGAAGTTTATGGTGATCAGCATCGAGATCACAAACTGGCCGGAACTTACCGATATGTCATGCGGTATAAGTGCTAATGAACTCCTTTCATTTGCACCGAAATTAGGTACCAAACTGAAGTCACCGGCATATCGCGCCAGATATAACTGTATCTCATATATAGTTCTGGATACGGGGCAGAATAACAGGATAGGAGAACGTGTCGGAGCAGCAGCTCAGGAACTAATAAGTCTGGAACTGCAGTCAGCATCCAAGAATCTGGATCCTGATGTCCACATGTCGATCATAAGATATCCGAACGATGCGGGTACGACGCAGGAGATCCTCACGAAGATATATTCGATGCTTCTTAAGACATATCGCGGTGCGATATATTTTGACGAGGCAACAGGATGTTCCAATCGTAACGCGTATGAAAATGATCTTCAGGATCTAACCGACACGATGAGGGCATCGGTCAATACGGTATGCATAATGGCGGATGTGAACGGTCTGAAGAGGACTAATGACACTTATGGTCATGCGTATGGTGATGAGGCGATACGTGAGACTGCATCAGTTCTTAAAAGATATTTTGCAGGCATGGGCACGGTATATCGTCTTGGCGGAGATGAGTTTTTGATAATAATATTCGACCGGGAAGCGTATGAAGTGGAAGAAAAACTTCGCGAGATAGCGCAAGGCGAGATGGGACGGAAGCTTTCTTCGGGCGAGGGTCTTTCGTTTGCGATCGGAACTGCATATGCAGATGAAAATGATGAGAAGATAAAAGATGTCATTGAGCGTGCTGACGCGGCTATGTACGAAGACAAGAAAAACATAGGCTGCATGCGTCGCTGAAAGAGAGGATAATAATATGTCATTTGAATTTATACAGAAGCTTCCTACACCCGAAGAGATCGCGGCAGAATTTCCGATCTCTGACGAACTCAGGAAAATAAAAAGTGAACGGGATGCTGCCATAGAAAATGTTATTACAGGGAAGGACAACAGATTTCTCCTGATAATTGGACCGTGCTCGGCGGATAATGAGGATGCGGTATGCGATTATGCTGAAAGGCTTGCTAAGGTCAATGAGAAGGTTAAGGACAGACTGATCCTGATCCCGAGGGTTTATACGAATAAGCCGAGGACTACAGGCGAAGGATATAAGGGAATCACAGCTCAGCCGGATCCGGAAGGCAAGCCTGATTTTAAGGCGGGTCTTATCGCAATGAGACATATGCAGATTCATGTAATGGAAGTATCCGGACTTACTGCTGCAGATGAGATGCTCTATCCGGATAACTGGGGATATGTCGCAGATATACTTTCTTATGTTGCGATAGGTGCAAGGTCTGTCGAGGATCAGCAGCATCGTATGACGGCGAGTGGATTTGATCTTCCGGCAGGAATGAAGAATCCGACGGGTGGAGATTTTTCTGTAATGCTCAATTCTGTTTTTGCAGCACAGCACCCACATTCATTTGTATATCGCGGATTTGAGGTCAGAACAAACGGCAATCCGCTTGCACACTGTGTTCTCAGAGGTTCTACGAGCAAGAATGGAAGGAATAATCCCAATTATCATTATGAGGATCTTAACCTTCTTCTGTCGCTGTATCGTGAAAGAAACCTTGTGAATCCGGCATGCATAATCGATACTAATCACAGTAATTCGAACAAGCAGTTCATTGAGCAGATACGTATTGCCAAAGAGATAATGCACAGCAGGCATTTGAACGGTGACATTCACGGATTCGTCAAAGGTCTTATGATCGAAAGTTATATTGAAGAGGGCAATCAGAAGATAGGTGAAGGTGTCTATGGAAGATCGATAACGGATCCATGTCTGGGGTGGAAAGATACGGAGAAACTCATATACGATATCGCCGACAGTATAGACTAATATACGATATCGCTGATAGGATAGATTAATATACGATATCGCTGGTAGTACAGACTGATGAATGCAGGAGGATGATCGCAATGGTTGATTATACAGAAGGTTCAGGTAAGCAGTATCATACTCAGGTTGGGAAAGGCGATGTCGGCAGGTATGTTATCCTTCCGGGTGACCCCAAGAGATGCGTGAAGATAGCGAGTCACTTTGATAATGCGCATCTGGTTGCAGACAGTCGCGAGTTTATGACGTATACAGGGATGCTTGATGGTGTTCCTGTCAGTGTTACATCGACCGGGATAGGTGGCCCGTCAGCTTCGATAGCAATGGATGAACTTGTAAAGTCCGGAGCAGACACGTTTATTAGAGTCGGAACATGCGGCGGGATGCAGGATGATGTATGCGGTGGAGATGTCGTGATCGCAAACGGAGCTGTCAGGATGGAAGGAACGAGCCGTGAATTTGCACCGATAGAATATCCGGCAGTAGCTGATCTTGATGTGACAAATGCACTTGTCGCCGGAGCCGGGAAATGCGGCGCGAAATATCATGTGGGAGTAGTCCAGTGTAAAGATTCATTCTTTGGACAGCACGAACCGGAAATCATGCCGGTAGGATATGAGCTTCAAAATAAATGGAATGCGTGGCTTAAACTTGGATGTCTCGCGTCTGAAATGGAATCCGCAGCGCTTTTCATTGCTGCAAGTTTTATGCATGTGAGGTGCGGAACGATCCTTCTGGTTGTAGCTAACCAGGAAAGGGCAAAGAAGGGGCTTACGAATACTCAGGCTCATGACACGGAGCTTGCGATCGAATCTGCAGTCGAAGCGATACGGATTTTGATAAGAGAAGATAAAGAAAGATAAAGAAAGATAAAGAAAGATAAAGAAAGATAAAGAAAGATAAAGTTAAAGAAATACAAGGTTAAGGGAAGAGGATAAGGTTAAATGGAAAAGTTAAAAGGCATATTTACGAAGAAATATCTCTATCTTGCACTTATGCTGATAGGTGACGCAGTGCTGGTGGCGGCAGTCGATAATGTTGCATCCGGTGACGGAATGCTGCAGGATACTCCGGCAGCGAGACCGGTATTTATGACAGTTTTTGTTTTACTGTTGGCGGCACTTTCAGTGAGAGCATTTTCAAGGCTCGATCCAGAGCGCAGTCGCGAATATAAAAAAGTATGGCATGCGCCTGGATTCGCGGCATTGATCACATTTGCCATATTATTTGTCTCATATGTATATGTCGGGATATGGCCGTTTGGAGACAAATCGGTAGTAGTCGGAGATATGTATTCACAGTATATGCCACTAATGGCATACCTTAGGCGGATACTTCTTGGACAGGGCGGCAGTCTTCTATATACGCCATCAATGGGACTTGGACTTACGATGTTTCCGACATTCACATATTATCTTGCAAGTCCATGGAACCTGCTACTCGTATTCTTTCCGGAAAAATATCTTACGGAATATTTTCTGCTTATCATAATGCTTAAAACAATATGCTCAGCATTCACTTTTGGACTCTGCATGCAGAAACTTCTGAACAGGCAGGATGATTCGATCGTGATATGCAGTGTGCTTTATGCATGCAGCATGTATATGACTGCATATGCATGGAACGTTATGTGGCTTGATGTGATCATGCTTCTGCCGCTTGTCATCATTGAATTCAAACGTATGATGGAGGATGGCGAAAAACTGAGACTTATCTTACTGCTGGCATTATCACTTTATGCGAATTTTTATATCTCATTTATGGTGTACATCTTTTTAGCGCTCTTTTATATCTCATGGTGCATAGGAAATGAGATAAAGGGGAAAGAGATTCTGCGTACATTCAGAGATATCCTGATGTGCATGATCATGGCAGGACTTCTTACGGCAGTATTTATAATTCCAACCTGGTTATGTCTTCGAATGACACCGGCGGCAGCCGATGTTTCAAAAGGATGGTCGGAGAATTTCAAACTTCTTCAGGTGTGGGGACGCCAGCTGTATGGAACTGCACCCACAGTCATAAATGAGAGCAGCCTGAATACTTTCTGCGGCGTGCTTACGCTTATCGGCGTACCTCTATATGCTCTGTCAGATACGATACCAATGAAAAAAAGAGCTGCAAATCTTTCAGTATGGGGATTTATAATTATCAGTTTTGCAATAAGTGAACTGAATCTGTTATGGCATGGTGGACATTATCCTGTCGGACTGCCGTACAGATACGCTTTTATTTACATATTTATGACTCTTTATATGACGTGTGTGGCGCTTGGTCATATAGCTGAGATGACACCCAAAAAGATATTTGGTACAGCGCTTCTTCTTGTAGTCTATATTTTCTGGATAGATACGCAGGGAATAGCTGAGATCGGATTTTCATCTATATATGGTTCATTCGTGCTCGTGATCCTTTACTGCGCAGCTATGATTCTTGTGGTGAAGAAGAAAATGACGCAGGCATCTGTTATGGCGCTGCTTCTTCTTATAGTTGTGGGAGAGACTGTATGCAGTGAAGATAACATAAAGACTGCGATAAGAGATAAAGGATTTTATACGACAAGATCAACGTACTTGCTTAAACCTGCACACGAACTTATAGGAACTGCTGCATCAAAGGTAAATGAAAGCGACAAGAGCGGCAATTTCTTCAGATGTGAAAATGCCGACAGATTTACATACATGGACGGCACGTTGTATGGATTCAATAATTCGACTATATTTGCTTCGACATATTATAAGGACGCTCAGACGACAGTGGGAAATCTGGGAATGGCGACAGGCTCAAATTCGCAGTTTGTAGAATGTTTCATGCCGACACTGGATTCATTTCTGGGAGTAAGATATTATTTTACAGGAGCAGATATAAAGGATCATAAGCAGCTTGAGTATAGTGACTGTGCATCAAATGTATCAGACTCGATAAATATTTATAAAAATAAATTTGCCCTTCCGCTTGGATTTGTAGGAACAGGTGATCTTGCAAATTACAGCAGTACCAAATATGATCCGGTGTCATCGCAGAATAGCTTATATAAGGCGATCACGGGGAATGATGCTGATGTCCTTGTGAAAGATGATATTGTCTCGGTTGAAGAAGATAAGGCTTCTGTCGAAAGCAAGAAGAGCGGGGCATCGTTTACAATACACGGGACTTCGGCGGCAAAATCCGAAGCATCATTCCGGGCAGAGATCACGACTCCGGGGCAGGTTTTTGTATATGTAGACTGCGGAGATGCCGATACGATCACTGCAAGTGCAGGAAGCGCATCATATTCGCTCGATCCTGATAAAGCATGTTTCTGTGATATTGGAAATCTTGAAAAAGGTGATACGGTCGTGATAGATATAACTGCCGGAGCGAATGGCGTGACAGGGAATATCTATGCAGTCACTATAGATCAGGATGCATTTGAAAAAGATGCAGCTCTGATCAATTCAAGAGGATTTACAAAATGTGTATTTAATGGGTCAAAGATGAACGCTTCATTTAAGTCAGATAAAGATGGAATTCTCATGATGACGATACCGTATGATAAAGGCTGGACAGTATACGTAGATGGAAATAAGACAGAGACAGTCAAAGTCGATAAATCCCTTCTGGCGGTAAAGGTAAGCGCAGGAGAGCATGAGATAAGTATGAAATATATTCCTGAAGGTCTCAGGAGCGGGGCAGTACTGAGTGCTACAGCATTAGTAATCATTATATGTTTTGTTATTCATAAAAAACGCAGAAAGAAAAATGCATAATATGCACCATAACGCATCATGGGTGCATAAATATAAACATATAAGAATGAAAATATAAATAAAAATACATTTAATGCTTGACTTATAATCATTTGTGTGCTTATAATTATGCATCGACAAAAACAGACAGGCATTAGAGGAGGAAAAAATTATGAAAAACAAATTTATCTCAGTTATACTTACTGCCGCTATGGCAGTTACAATGTGCGGATGCGGAAGTACAGGAGCCGCAGGTGCGTCATCAGCACCGGCAGATACAGCAGCTACAACAGCAGGAACTGCTTCATCTGCTGCAGCATCGGAACAGACAAGCGAGGCTATCGCTGACGGAGTCCTCACAGTTGGAACTAACGCAGAGTTCCCTCCATTCGAGTATGTTGATGACAATGGTGAACCGGACGGATTCGATATGGCTCTTGTAAAGGCTATCGGCGAAAAGATGGGTGTTACAGTAGAAATCCAGAATATGGAATTTGATTCGCTTGTTTCTTCTATAGGAAATAAGATCGATATCGCAGCAGCCGGCATGACGATAACTGATGAACGTAAGAATACAGTAGATTTTTCTGATCCATATTACGAAGCACTTCAGTATGTGATCGTACCTAAGGATAGCGATATCAAAGCAGTTGCAGACCTTTCAGGTAAAAATATCGGAACACAGCTTGGAACAACCGGAGATCTTGACGTACAGGATATGGCAGCAACTGATGGGACAATAAAGGATTCACCTTACAATACAGCAGCACTTGCAGTTCAGGATCTTCTCAACGGAAAGATCGATTGCGTAGTAATAGATAAGAACCCGGCTGAGGTTCTTTCATCACAGTACCCTGATAAGCTCACAGCGCTCGATGGAAATGATTTCGGATTCGCTGCTGAGGATTATGCTATCGCAATGCCTAAGGGAGATACAGCACTTCAGTCTCAGATAAATCAGGCACTTGCCGATCTCAAGGCAGATGGAACATTTGACAAGCTCGTCGCTCAGTATATCGAAGGAGATTCAGCCGAGACATCAACAGCAGATACAGCTTCTTCAACAGAAGCAGCTTCATCTACTGCAGCTGCAACCACTGAGACTACCAGTGCGGCAGAGTGATCTGGATTTAGAAAAATCTGAATTTGAGAGAGCAGAATTTAGAGAAATCTGAACGAGAGTGATCTGAGTTCATAGTTTGATATTTGATCTTGTGTGATAGGGGATAACATAGATCATTTACCCCATGCGAGGGAAACTTCGCATGGGGTATGTGTGATTAGTATACTAAGTGATGCAGGTCGACATAACGCAAATGATGCAGATGAGATGATCAGTGCAAATAAGCGTGAGTCATACGGAAGGAAGATGTATGGAAAGAATCAAGGAGATGTTCATCGCTGCCTTTATTACAGGCGACAGATGGAAGCTTTATTTTAAGGGACTTGGCACTACTATGGAGATAGCGGTATTTGCTGCTGTAATCGGAGTAGTACTTGGTACACTGCTCGCCCTTATGAAACTATCGAACAAGAGAAACGGCGGCAAGACAGTAGCGTGTGTTGTTGCGAATATATATATTGATATAATTCGCGGTACGCCTTCGGTACTTCAGCTGCTCATTATGTGGTTTATCATAATGAAGAATTCCAAGAATGGTGTTCTTGTCGCGTCACTTGCATTTGGCATCAACAGTGGTGCATATGTCGCCGAGATAATCCGCGCAGGAATCCTTGCGGTCGATCCGGGACAGACAGAGGCAGGAAGAAGCGTTGGACTGTCAAAATGGCAGACGATGCAGTATATCATCCTGCCGCAGGCATTCAAGAATGCACTTCCACCTATTACAAACGAATTTATAACGCTGATCAAAGAGACCGCTATAGTCGGATACGTTGCGCTTACGGATCTTACGCGTGCTGCAAATCAGATCGCCTCACGTACATATGAAGCATTTATGCCACTGATCGGTGCAGCAGTAATATATTTTGTCGTGATCAAGATCCTGACGATCATGTTTTCAAAACTGGAAAGGAGGATGCGTAAAGGTGATAACCGTTAAGAAGCTTTGCAAAGATTTCGATGATACTCACGTCCTTCGCGGGATTGACTGCAAGATCAATGATGGAGAGAAAATCGTTGTGATAGGACCTTCCGGAGCAGGCAAGAGCACATTCTTACGCTGCCTTAATCTGCTTGAAGTTCCTACATCAGGAGAAGTATGGCTTGATGATATAAATATCACGGATCCTTCTACAGATATTAACAAGGTTCGTCGGAAAATGGGAATGGTATTTCAGCATTTTAATCTGTTCAATAACCTGACGATAATGAAGAATATAACGCTGGCTCCTGAGAAGCTGGGAATGATGAACAGGGAACAGGCTTCGGAGAAAGCGCTTGAACTTCTAAAACGAGTCGGGCTTGAGGATAAGGCGGATGCATATCCTTCGCAACTTTCCGGAGGACAGAAACAGCGTATAGCGATCGTAAGGTCACTTGCCATGAATCCCGAAGTGATGCTGTTTGATGAACCGACATCTGCTCTTGATCCAGAGATGGTAGGCGAAGTGCTTAATGTAATGAAAGAACTTGCCGAAAGTGGAATGACAATGATCGTCGTAACGCATGAGATGGGATTTGCCAAAGAAGTCGCAAACAGGGTATTGTTCATTGATGAAGGCGTGATAATGGAAGACAATAATCCTAAGGATTTCTTTGATAATCCGAAGAATGAGAGACTGCAGGGATTCCTTTCGAAAGTGCTCTGATTTATGTATTTTTTGTAAATATATTCTTTTTTTCAACTTATGACTTGAATTTTACTAAGGTATTGAGTAGAATAAATGTGCTGACAAAATTTTGTCAATCAATAATGACTGACAGGATAAGATAAAATTATTTTCTAGGAGGAAACAAACATGGCAGTAAGAGTAGCAATCAATGGTTTTGGCCGTATCGGTCGTTTAGCTTTCAGACAGATGTTCCAGGCTCCGGGTTATGAAGTAGTTGCAATCAACGATCTCACAAGCCCTGAGATGCTTGCATATCTTCTTAAGTATGATACAACACACGGAAGATATAACGGAACTGTAGAAGCTGGTGAAGATTCTATCACAGTTAATGGCAAGAAGATCACAATCTATAAGGAAAAGGATGCAGCAAATCTTCCTTGGGGAGAACTTAAGATCGATGTTGTTCTTGAGTGCACAGGCTTCTATACATCTAAGGACAAGGCTATGGCTCATATCAATGCCGGCGCTCGTAAGTGCGTTATCTCTGCTCCTGCAGGAGATGATCTTCCTACAATCGTATTCAATGTAAATCATAAGACACTTAAGGCTTCAGATCAGATTATATCTGCAGCATCATGCACAACAAACTGCCTTGCACCTATGGCAAAGGCTCTTAATGATCTTGCTCCTATCGAAGGTGGTATCATGCAGACAATCCACGCTTACACAGGAGATCAGATGATCCTTGACGGACCTCAGAGAAAGGGAAATCTTCGTCGTTCAAGAGCAGCAGCTATGAATATCACACCTGCTTCTTCAGGCGCAGCTAAGGCCATCGGTCTTGTTATCCCTGAACTTAAGGGCAAGCTCATCGGCGCAGCTCAGCGTGTTCCTACAGCAACAGGCTCAACAACAATCCTTATCGCTTCAGTTAAGGGCAGTGTTACAGTTGATCAGATCAATGCTGCTATGAAGGCTGCTGAGACAGAGTCATTCGAATACAACACAGACGATATCGTTTCATCAGATATCATCAACAGCACAGCTGGTTCAATCTTCGATGCTACTCAGACAATGGCTGTTCCTATGGCTAACGGAGATACACAGGTTATGGTTATCTCTTGGTATGATAATGAAAATTCATACACAAGCCAGATGGTTCGTACAATCAAATATTTCTCAGAGCTTCAGTAATTCTGAGTACTGAATCATTAGTACAGCAATCAGAAACGGGGTCCGGTCCAGTTGGACCGAGCCTCGTTTTTTATGAGTATGATAATCGGCATATGTCAATCTAATAGGTAGTACAATAAAGTCGATATATGTTAAGGTATAAACCAATATAAAAAAATCGACATATGTTAATGTAAAATTAATACAATATAAAGAATCCATTATCGAGAATACAACAGGAGGCATAGATCATGGCACTTAATAAAAAGACAGTTGATGACATCAACGTAAAAGACAAGAGAGTTCTTGTAAGATGCGATTTCAACGTTCCGCTTAAGAACGGAGAGATTACAGACGATACTCGTATCGTCGCAGCTCTTCCTACAATCAATAAACTTATAGCTGATGGTGGAAAGGTTATCCTTTGCTCACATCTTGGCAAAGTAAAGAACGGACCGAACGAGGGCGAGTCACTTGCACCTGTTGCTAAGAGACTTTCAGAAAAGCTTGGAAAAGCAGTTAATTTTGTAGCTGATTACAATGTAACTGGAGATGCAGCAACAAAGGCTGTTGCAGATATGAAAGACGGAGATGTAGTTCTCCTTCAGAATACACGTTTTCGTGGTGAAGAAGAGACTAAGAACGGCGAGAAGTTCAGCAAGGAACTCGCTGATCTTTGTGATGATTATGTATGTGATGCATTCGGCTCATCACACCGTGCACATGCTTCAGTTGAAGGTGTTACAAAGTTCGTACGTGCTAAGGGCGGCAACTGCACAGTTGGATACCTTATGCAGAAGGAGATCAAGTTCCTCGGCAACGCTGTTGAAGATCCTGAGCGTCCTTTCGTAGCTATCCTCGGTGGTGCTAAGGTTGCTGATAAGCTTAATGTTATCAATAACCTTCTTGAGAAGTGCGATACACTTATCATTGGCGGCGGTATGGCATTTACATTCCTTAAGGCTCAGGGTCTTGAGGTCGGCAATTCACTTGTAGATGATACAAAGCTTGATTACTGTAAGGAAATGCAGGAAAAGGCAAAGAAACTTGGAAAGAAGCTTCTTCTTCCTGTTGATACTACTATAGCTGATGGTTTCCCGGATCCTATCGATGGAGATATCAAAGTAGATGTAGTAGATTCAGACAAGATCCCTGCCGGCAAGGAAGGTCTTGATATCGGACCTAAGACTATTGCACTTTTCGCTGATGCTATCAAGAACGCAAAGACAGTAGTATGGAACGGACCTATGGGCGTATTTGAGAATCCTACACTTGCAAAAGGAACTATCGGTGTCGCAAAGGCTCTTGCTGATGCAGATGCTACAACGATCATCGGCGGCGGCGACAGTGCAGCAGCTGTAAATCAGCTCGGATTTGCTGACAAGATGTCCCATATCTCAACAGGCGGCGGCGCTTCCCTCGAATTCCTTGAAGGCAAGACACTTCCTGGTGTTGCAGCAGCAGACGATAAGAACTGATAGCAGCATAGTATTCAGAAGAATGTAATGTTCAGAAGAATGTAATGTTCAGAAGAATGTAATGTTCAGAAGAATGTAATGTTCAGAAGAATGTAATGTTCAGAAGAATGTAATGTTCAGAAGAATGTAATGTTCAGAAG
>JAGPKJ010000014.1:20291-22107 GCA_018053995.1 Lachnospiraceae bacterium
ATGTAATGTTCAGAAGAATGTAATGTTCAGAAGAATGTAATGTTCAGAAGAATGTAATGTTCAGAAGAATGTAATGTTCAGAAGAATGTAATGTTCAGAAGAATGTAATGTTCAGAAGAATGTAATGTTCAGAAGAATGTAATGCTTAGAAGAATATATTATTTAGAAGAGTATATATGCTCAAATGAAAATAGATTGTGAATATGGAGGATAATTATCATGGCAAGAAGAAAGATAGTTGCCGGCAACTGGAAGATGAACATGACACCCAGCGAAGCTAAGGCATTATGTGAGACACTTAAGGAAGAAGTTAAATCTGACAAGGTAGACGTTCTTTACTGCGTTCCCGCTATCGACATCACAACAGTTGTCGAGGCTGTCAAGGGAACAAATGTAAAGGTTGGTGCTGAGAACATGTATTATGAAGAGAGTGGCGCTTATACAGGCGAGATCTCTCCTAACATGCTTAAGGATGCCGGCTGTGAGTTCGTTATCATCGGACATTCAGAGAGACGTCAGTATTTCAAGGAAGACAATGCTATGCTTAATAAGAAAGTCAAGAAGGCATTCGAGCATGGTCTTACACCGATCCTTTGCTGTGGCGAGACACTTGAGCAGCGTGAATCAGGAGTAACTCTTGACTGGATCCGTATGCAGATCAAAGAAGGACTTGAAGGCGTTACAGCTGATCAGGTTTCTTCAATGGTAATCGCATATGAGCCTATCTGGGCTATCGGAACAGGCAAGACAGCTACATCTGATCAGGCTGAAGAAGTCTGCAAAGCAATCCGTGACTGTGTAAAGGATGTCTATGATACAGATACAGCTGAGAAGGTTCGTATCCAGTATGGCGGTTCTGTAAAGGCTGCAAATGCTGCTGAGATCCTTGGCAAGCCTGATATCGACGGCGCACTTGTTGGTGGAGCTGCTCTTAAGCCTGGCTTTGGCGGAATCGTTAATTATTGATTCGTGTTGCGATACTACAAAGTGCTTATTGCAACTTCTCTAAGCATTCGAAATTTGCATATTGTTACGATGTGTGGTGTTTTTTCGTAGATTCATCGTCTGCTTAGTCGTCATAATCATAAGTTATTTGCTTGAGAAATTAGGATCCCGGTTCGATGGTTGAGCCGGGATCTTTATATTTGTGAGTTATTGAATGGCAGGTTTACGTTTTATGAAAATTAAAGACTTTGAATTATATGTGCTCGATGTATCGTTTCTGTCTGATGATAAAACGTTTCGGAAGATGATGAGATATGTCGGCAGCGATAGAATAGAAAAAATTGAGAAGATAAAGCTTCAGGCCGAACGCGAAAGATCTCTGGGCGCTGGGCTTCTTCTTTCATTTGCTATGAAAAAGCACGGAGTTGATATGACAGACGGAATGTTCAAGGTGGAGACGGGAGCAGATGGCAAGCCATATCTTGAGAAGTTACACCATGATAAGTCATATCTTGATAGGTCGCAGCTGCAATTCAATCTGTCACATTCAGGAAAGTATGCGGTCTGCGCAGTGGCAGATAAAGATATCGGTGTAGATATACAGATAAGGGAACAGAAACTTAGCGAGGCATTTATTTCAAGATGCTTCTCAAAAAAAGAGAGTTCGAGAGGCATTGATCTGATCGATCTGTGGAGTATGAAAGAGAGCTTCTTGAAAGCAAAAGGATGCGGGCTTACTGTCGCACCATCAAGAATAGAAGTGATCGAAGAAACAAAGACTGGAACAATAGAAGAAACAATAGAAGAAACAATAGAAGAAACAATAGAAGAAACAATAGAAGAAACAATAGAAGAAACAATAGAAGAAACA
>JAGPKJ010000014.1:22207-34822 GCA_018053995.1 Lachnospiraceae bacterium
ACCATCAAGAATAGAAGTGATCGAAGAAACAAAGACTGGAACAATAGAAGAAACAATAGAAGAAACAATAGAAGAAACAATAGAAGAAACAATAGAAGAAACAATAGAAGAAACAATAGAAGAAACATTGGATGAAGCAAAGACCAACAAAATGAATGATACAGAAACAGAATGTAATCGTGAGGGCAGCAGAAAAGATAAAATATTCAGAATGATGCTTGATGGTAACGACTCCGGTTATGTCTGTATAGATTACGGAGATAGTATTCCGGGGTATGCGCTGTGCGTGTGCACGGATGCAACTGAATGCGATGCTAAGCTGTTCATAGTGACGCCGGCTATGATATGCGATGAAGGCTGTGATATGCGATGAAAGCAGTGATATGACACGCCTAAACGAGAGAGAGCAGCAATTTATATTGCGAATCAGCAAATTTCGAGTGTTTACAGAAGTTGCGCAAAGCAATTCGCAGTATCATAAAATAATTGCTTTTTTTCGACACTCACATCGTGATATGAAAAAAGCATGTAAAATATCCAGGTTGTGAAAAAAGTCAGGTTTTGAAAAAATAGGTCGGATTGTGAAAAAAAATACGACTTGATATTTTCTTTCATCACTGTTATTATTATCGAACAGTGACAGAGGATGTGATCAGATGATATTTAAAAAGATAAATGATGATACTATTCAGTGTGTAGTCTCGGGCGAAGATATGCAAGCGTACGGACTGACAATCTCGGATATATTTACAAGAAGCAAAAAAGGTGAGACGTTTCTTCATGATATGATCAAGATGGCACACGATGAAGTAGGATTTACAATAGACAATTCAAATATTGCGATGCAGATCACGCCGCTTAAGGATAATGGGCTCATAGTGACTTTTACGGATGACGATATGGGCGATCTTGCTCAGGTACTGGCAGGTATCAGGGACGCGCTTGAAAGTGGAGAAGGAGATGCGGAAGATATACTCAAAATGCTGAAAGAAGCAGGCGAGGGTAGTGAAACCGGTAGTGCAGCCGGTGCCGCATACGGGATTGGAGAGGAAGGTCACTTTCCTTTTTATGTCATGATATTTGATTCCATTGGGAATGCGATATCATTCTGCTCAATGCTGACAGATGTGAGAGGCGTTAAGAGCGCACTGTACAAATACGAAGGAAAGTATTATCTTTTGACAGAGAAGAAGCGTAGATCATGGGTAGATTATTACACTCTGGTAAGTATGGCAATGGATTTCGGCAGTGTTATGCATGGTGAAGAAAAAGACTTCTCATACATTCCGGAAAAAGGTGAATGTCTTATCAAATCAAATGCACTAGGCAGACTTAAGGCATCTGTCTGAATTATGACGACAGTAGTGTCTTATCAAGGGATTATCAGGAATGCTTTTCAAACAGATTAAATTATGTAAACGGTAGATTATGATGTCGGGGCGCTGAACCATGAGATGGAATATCGGTGTCCCGCTTGTTGTGTGCGTATGGCTTTCTCATCCGGAAGCTTCAGGCACACCGGAGAGGATTGTATTATCTAATGAGTAATGAAAAGAACGATTATTTTGAAGATTTTTTGAGAAATGAGATTCTGCATTTTGATGCAGACAAAGCAAGTACAGGCAATGCAGATGAAAAAAAGGTAGATGCAAAAAAAACAGATGCAAAAGGAAATGGTGATGCCGGCTCTGAAACACTGAGAAGAAAGCCCGTAGCAAATGAGACTATTGAGGCAAAGAAGAAAGAAGCGATGCTTTCAAGAGTAGGTGATATTCTTGGAAACATTACTGGTACAAAGGAAGTTAAAGAAGAAAACAGCACTGATAAACAAAGAGATAATGAAACACAGAAAAAATCAGATGACAGCGAGAATACTGACGAACAGCGTGAAGAGTATGGCGATACAGATCTTAATCCGCAGATCCTTCGTGCAATAGACGAAATGGGATATAAGTATATGACTCCTATTCAGGAGGCGGCTATACCGGTATTTCTTACAGGGTGTGATGTTATAGGCCAGGCTCAGACCGGAACAGGAAAAACGGCAGCATTTGGGCTTCCTATACTTCAAAAGGTAGATGCAGATAAGAGATGCCTTCAGGCACTTATTCTCTGCCCAACAAGAGAACTTGCAATGCAGGCGGCCGAAGAACTTCATAAATTTTCCAAATATATGCATGGGATAAAGATCCTTGCAGTGTATGGCGGACAGGATATCGGCAGGCAGATAAGAAATCTTCATGATGGAGTTCAGATCGTAGTCGGAACCCCGGGACGTGTAATGGATCACATTAGACGTAATACAATGAAGATGGAAACAGTTCGTACAGTAGTGCTTGATGAAGCTGATGAGATGCTTGATATGGGATTCAGAGATGATATAGAGACTATCCTGAAGACTGTTGAGGAACCGAGACAGGTTGCACTTTTCTCTGCGACTATGCCTGATCCTATCCTTGAGATAACTAAGAAATATCAGCATGATGCAAAATTTATAAAGATGACGCCCAAGGAAATCACGATCGATACGATCGAGCAGTCATATTATCGTGTTCAGCGTGGACAGAAGCGTGAGGTCCTCTGCAGACTAATGGATTATTATGATCCGCAGAAAGCTCTTATTTTCTGTAATACAAAGCATATGGCTGATGATCTCAATAAAGAGCTCAAGGCAAAAGGATATGATGTTGATGCCCTTCACGGAGACCTTTCGCAGAATCAGCGTGATAATGTAATGAACGCTTTCAGATGTGGAGCGATAAAGGTGCTTCTTGCAACAGATGTCGCGGCACGTGGAATTGATGTGAGTGGCGTTGATGATGTGTTCAATTATGATGTACCTGATGATCTTGATTATTATGTTCACAGGATCGGAAGAACCGGACGTGCCGGAAAGAGGGGCAGATCTATCACTCTTGTATGTGGCAGAGATTATGGAAAGATCAAGGAAATAGAGAGGATGTTCCATACAACTGTCAAAGAGAGACAGGTTCCTTCGGCCGATGAGATATCCGGGCATAAGGCATCTAAGATATTAGACAGAGCTGAAGAGACAATAAAGAACGGAAATATAGATAAGATGATTCCTTATCTTGAGAAAAAGGCTGCTGAGAGCAATATGACTATGGAACAGTATGCTGCAGCATTTTTACGTCAGGCAATGGGCGATGATCTTGCAGAGATATCGTTTGAACCACGCCGTAGCGGTGACAGAAGCGGCTCTTATGATGACCGCGGCGGACGTAACAGACGTGGCGGAACTGGCGATAGACGCAGTGACGGCAGACGTAGTGACGGCAGACGTAGCTATAGCCGAGATGGAGGCAGTGACGGCAGAAGCAGCGATGGAAGACGTAGCTATAGCCGAGACGGAAGCGGCGATGGAAGACGCAGCTATAGTCGGGACGGAAGCAGTGAAAGCGGACGCAGCGACGGCAGACGCAGTGATAGCAGACGTCGCTATGATCGTGACGGAAGCAGTGACGGAAGACGCAGCTACAGCCGAGATGGAAGCAACGATAGCAGACGCAGCGATGATCGTGACGTAAGCAGTGACAGCAGACGCAGCTATGAGCGCGACGGGAGCAGTCACAGAAAGTCAGGAAATTCGTACGCTGAGAGAAGCGGTCATGAGAAGCCTGAAAACAGGAATAGAAGTAGATCCAGGTCTTCATACGAAGAACATCATTCAGAGGATAGAAATCCGGATTCCTGGGGTATGAGCGCGGAAGATACACCAAAAAGAAAGTATTCACATGATCACGTCGGCGCTCCGAAGACGATGAAGAAGGATGCAGGAAGTTCACGAAAGAATGCAAAGAGTTCAAATGATAAGAATTATGAACCCAAAAATGTTCGCGATGTAGGACTTAATGGTGAACCCTCAAATCGAAAGAGCAGCAGCGGACGCGGTGGATATACAGGCGGAAACGGCGGTAAGAGCAGAGGCGGCAAAGGTCGTGGCGGTTACAGCGGAGATGACGGAGATTTTCGTCAGGGAAGACATTCCGGACTGCAGATTAAGACAAAATAGGATAAAGACAAAATAATAAGAAATTTACTAAAGCAATTATTGTGTTCATAATGTAGTGAGCTGTGCGTTTTTTATCATGTCAGGGTGAAACTATGGGAAAATGTATCATAGTAAGTGCCGGACATTTCGTTCCGGTGGAGATAATTTCAGAGAAAGATGATATAGTCATAGCATGTGACGCGGGGCTTGAACATTGCCTCCGCGTAGATGTCAGACCGGACTATATCATAGGCGATTTTGATTCACTTGATCCTGAATATCTTGATATGGTAAATGAGATGCGGGGGAGTGATCCCGAAAAAGTCATCACGCTCCCACACGAGAAAGATGATACTGATACACTTGCGGCGATAAAATTCGGAATTGAAAAGGGATATAAGGATTTCAGATTTTACGGCGCACTTGGCGGCGAACGTATGGAGCATACAATCGCTAACATGCAGTGCCTCATTTACCTTAAGGAACATGATGCAAAGGGATATCTGCTTGACGATGTTTCGATGACAACTGTGATACGTAACGAGACGCTTAAGCTTAATGAGCATATGAACGGGTTTATATCAGTCTTTGCAGTAAATGGAGAAGCTAAGGGTGTTACACTCAAGAATCTGAAATATGAACTTGATGATGTCACACTGAAACCGGGTTATCCGGTTGGCGTAAGCAATGAATTTACAGGTAAGTGCGCAGAAATAACTGTGGAGAACGGTATGCTTCTCGTAATAATAAACTGGGGCAGGTCATAAGACCTGTCCCTTTTTTTTAATGGAGTTATGACGAGCATCGCTCCGAACGTCATGAACTGTTGTGAGTATCTTTACTCCGAACGGCGTAGATGATGTATCACACAGCACCGTCCATACCGGCATAATCTTTATCTATATTGATGACTGCATAGTATTCGGTATCATCGGACAGATGTTTGACGTCTTCATCTATCCGGGCAAGAAGATCATCATCATTTATATGGAATCCATATGGCACCAGAATATCAAAAATTACATTTGTATGTGTCGGACCTTTTACAATACGGAAATCATGAAAGTGTATCTCGGGATCGATATTCTTCAGCATCTCGGCAACTTTCGACTTGAGCTCCAAAGTCTGACTGTCCTTATTCATGATCGGATCCATATGTATGACAGCATCACAATTAAGTTTTTCACGCAGCTCGCGTTCGGTGTTGTCTATCATGTCATGGAGATCAAGAATATTGCCGTCGGCAGGAACCTCAGCGTGAAATGAGATCATTACGCGCCCGGGACCATAATTGTGAACGACAAGATCATGGATACCAAGGATATTATTATTTTCCAAAGCGATATCCCTGATCTGCTTAACAAATTCAGGATCGGGAGCCTGCCCGAGCAGCGGATCAATCGTTTCTTTTGCCGCGCGGAAACCGGCAAACAGAACGAATATTCCAACGACAAGACCGCATATGCCATCTATTTTCAGTCCTGTAAAATGAGAGACGAGAGTGCAGATAAGTACGGCTGTAGTTGCAATTGTATCGCTGAGTGAATCTTCAGCGGTTGCTTTCATGGCAGCGCTGTTTATCTTATTTCCTATAGAACGGTTATAAAATGACATATAGATCTTTACAAGTATCGACACGACAAGAATGACCACTATAAGAAGACTGAACTGCGTCTCTTCGGGATGGATTATCTTGCCGATCGAGTCGCGGATGAGCTCAAATGCCATAAGTACTATGAGCATTGCGACGATAAGCCCGGATAGATATTCGATTCTACCGTGCCCAAACGGGTGTCCGGGATCCGGCTTCTGTCCGGCCATGCGGAATCCTGCTAGCGTGATAAGCGAGGAACCGGCATCTGAAAGGTTGTTGAATGCATCGGCAGTTATAGCTATAGAATGACTTATCGTTCCGGCTAACATCTTTCCGGCAAATAAAAGAGCATTAAGTACGATGCCTACGATGCCGCATAGTGTGCCATATGACCTGCGGACTTCAGGCGAACTCGTATTTTTATTGTCATGTATGAATATCCTGGTAAGAAATCTGATCATTTATTTTCCCCTTTATACTAAGTAAATTGCTACAATCCGTGTCGCTTTTCCGCAGAATAATCATCTGTTTGGCGTGTAATAAGACCGGACTGTAAGCCACATAAGAATGACTTTTGACACGTGCATAATGTTATGACATGGGTGTTAAAAGTAATTATTGCATCACAGTATATCACATATCGGAGATAAGAGTATTCAGAATATCGTTCTCCGCATATTGCATATTGATAGATTATCGGCGGCACATCATAACTGGATTATCGGACTTGGCGTCGCAATTAATCAGAAACATCAGCAGAATCATCCTGCCGTGGTGAATGTCCGTATAGATCACGATAGGCACGGTAGAAACTCCGGACGCTTCCAAATCCGCAGTCAAGTGCTGCGTCAGCAATATCCAGGTCACTCTGATCGTTAAAGATATCATTAAAATGCAGGCATCTGAGAATGTTTAGGTATTTTGTGAGACTGCATCCGAAGTAGTTATTGAATATGTGAGAAAAACTGCTGCGGCTGTAGCCAAACTCATTACAGAGGGTATCAAGAGTGATGGGTTCGAGATAATTTGCCTGCAGGTAATTCAAAATGTCCTGCGCGAGGAGAGATGTTTTTGAACTCTGAAGGTCACACAGTCCCACTTCTTTGATCAGGAGAGAAAAGAATGTATAGGCGTAACCCTTAAGCAGAGCGCTGCTTATGTATGTTTTATATGGAGAGTATGAATCAGGTCTGTCAAGCATGTCTAGGTATGGAATCACTTTTTTCATGCAGTCTACAGCGTCTTTGGTTACACTGCATTTCTCCATTATCGGTCTCTTAAAGACTTTTCCTGACAGGGCAGACTGTAGATAAGGTACTGCCGGAAGAGGAATTATCATAACGTAGGAATCCGAACCCGGGCTGCTTGTACCGGCATGCACGATCGAACCGGAGACAAGGAGCATCTCACCGGGCTTTAGTACATATGGCTGTCCGTCAAGTATGACATGTGTCTCACCCTTGATCTGGTATGTAAATTCGAAACTTGAGTGAAAATGAGCAGGAAATACACTATAGTCCATAAACCATGCACAGGGAAGAGAGCGTGTATCCCATATATTTTCATAAACGGCATTACGGTAATCATTTTTCATATCACATCTCCGGACAGATAATCATAGCAATAAATGGCACATCAGCAGACAAAAGTGACACGATTTATTTTAGTGCTTTCAGTATAATACTTATAGTTACAGTTAGCAATTACGGCGGCTGTGAAATTATGGGACGAAAAATGCGGAGGTTAATATGGGTAAAATCAGAGTAGGAATTATTGGCTGTGGAGGCATTGCAAACGGGAAGCATATGCCGGCAATCAAAGAAGCAGGACGCGCGGATATAGTTGCATTCTGTGATCTGATCATTGAACGTGCCGAGAAAGCGAAAAAGGATTATGGAACCGAGGATGCCAAGGTATTCAAGGACTACAAGGATCTTATTAAAGAAGATCTGGATGCAGTCTATGTGTGCACACCAAACAGATATCACTCAGTTATCACGGTAGACGCGCTTCATGCGGGTCTGAATGTAATGTGCGAAAAGCCTATGGCGATAAACTATACAGAAGCACAGAAAATGATAGCGGCGCAGAAAGAAAGCGGGAAACTTTTAACTATCGGTTATCAGAACAGGTATCGCCCCGACAGTCTGTGTCTTAAGAAGATATGTGAGAGCGGTGAACTTGGAGACATATATTATGCGAAGGCAAAGGCGATAAGGAGACGCGCGGTTCCTACATGGGGAGTATTTCTTAATGAATATGAACAGGGCGGCGGTCCGCTTATCGACATCGGAACACATGCACTTGATCTGACTCTTTGGACGATGAACAACTATAAACCAAAGTATGTAGTCGGCACAGTTTATCATAAGCTGAACGATCTCGTTGAACAGGGAAATGCATGGGATAATTGGGATCCAGCCAAATTTACAGTAGAAGACAGTGCTTTCGGATTCATAGTTATGGAAGACGGTGCGACTATTACTCTTGAATCAAGCTGGGCACTCAATTCACTTGATATAAATGAAGCCAAGACAGTACTTTGCGGTACAAAAGCCGGAGCCGATATGGAAGACGGTCTTAGGGTAAATGGAGTATCGCATAATACAAAATATGTACAGAAATATGAAATGGATGCAGGCGGAGCCGCATTCTTTGAAGGAAAGAGCAATAAGCCGGAAGTTGTAGAACAGAACGTCTTTATGGACGCGCTCGAAGGAAAAGGAGAACTGACTGTCCTTCCGGAGCAGGCGGCTACTGTGACACGGATACTTGATGCGATATATGAATCAGGAAAGACAGGGGAACCGGTATATTTCTGAGGCAGTCGTTCGTACTGGATGAAGAAAAAATGGAGGATAACAGAATGAAATTAGGAGTATTTACGGTAATACTTGGAAAATATTCACTTGATGAGACACTTAAATATCTTAAAGGACTTGGAGTACAGCAGGTAGAGATAGGATGCGGCGGCACTCCGGGAACGGCACATGCCGATGCAGTAAAGTTCATGAAAGAACCTGCACTTCTGGAAGAATTTCAGGAGACGATAGCTAAGTATGGCATAGATGTAGCGGCATTATCATGTCATGGCAACCCGGTGCATCCGAATAAAGAGATTGCAAATAAATATCGTGAGGAGTTTGATGCAGCGATACTTATGGCTGAAAAGATTGGCGTTCATACGGTAGTCGGATTTTCCGGATGTCCGGGTGACTGCGAAAATTCTATTTACCCGAACTGGTCGATCGCGGCATGGCCTGAGGATTACGTTAAGATCAGAGAGTGGCAGTGGGAAGAGAAGCTGATCCCTTATTGGAAAGAAGAAGTGAAGTTTGCGAATGCACATGGTGTAGATAAGATAGCATTTGAGCTTCATCCCGGATTCTGCGTATATAACCCGTCAACGTTATTGCATCTCAGAGAAGCGGTAGGACCGACTATCGGTGCAAATGTGGATCCGTCTCATCTGTTCTGGCAGGGAATGGATCCGGTAATGGCGATCCGTGAACTCAAAGGGGCAATCTATCATTTCCATGCAAAGGATACGAAGATCGATAAATACAATACAGCGGTAAATGGTGTCCTTGATACCTCTAATCTATCAGAACTAGGTAAGAGGTCATGGATATTCAGGACTGTCGGCTATGGCCATGATCAGCAGGTTTGGAAAGATATCTTCAGTGAGCTTCAGAAATCGGGATACGACGGAATCGTTTCGATAGAGCACGAGGATGGACTCATGACTGATAAAGAAGGTCTTGAGAAAGCTATAGATTTCCTGAAGAAGACGATGATATTTGACAATATGAATAATGACATGTTCTGGGCTTGATACAGAATAACGTGTGAAGCGTGGAAACAGGGCATGATCCGGAAATATGTGTGAAGCGTGGAACTTGGGGCTTGATACAGAATAACGTGTGAAGCGTGAAAACTGGGCATGATTCGGATGATTTTGTATGGATAGGGAATATGTAGAGAAAGGATGAATCCAAGTGGACAGATATAATATAGCAGTGATCGGGTACGGCGGTATGGGAAGCTATCATGTATCGCAGCTGACGTCGATCAGTGATGAATTCAATGTATGTGGAATCTATGATATAGATAAGGCTAAAAGGGATAAGGCAGCACAGAATGGATTCCGTGTATATGATGCGATCGATGATCTATGGGACGATAAAAGCGTCAGGACTGTCATAATAGCGGTACCGAATAACTTTCATAAAGAGATATCCATAGACGCAATGATGCATGGTAAAAATGTTATTTGCGAGAAACCGGTAATGATGAATGCTGCGGATCTCCAGGATGTTCTGAATGTCTCTAAGAAGACAGGGATGTTATTTGCCGCACACCAGAACAGAAGATGGGACAAAGACTACCTGATAGTCAAAGATGTCCTGAAAAACGGGACGATAGGCAAGCCGTTCTATATTGAGTCTAGAGTTCAGGGAAGCAAAGGTGTTCCCGGTGACTGGAGATGCGTGAAAGAAGCCGGCGGCGGGATGATGCTCGACTGGGGAGTTCACCTTCTTGATCAGATGCTGCTCCTTACAGACAGCCCTGTGACAGAAGTATATGCACATATGCTCAGCATAAAATTTCCGGATGTCGATGATAATTTCAAGCTTCTCCTTAGATTTGAAAATGGACTGTCTGCGCTTGTCGAAGTTGATACTTATGATTTCATACCGCTTCCAAGATTTCATGTATGCGGTGATGAAGGCACTCTGCAGATCAATGACTTTGAGTGCAATGGCGAGATAGTGAGAGCGAACCGTATCAAGATGAACTGGGAAGAGGGAATCGTCTATACTGCGGCAGGACCGACAAGGACTATGGCTCCGAGACCGGAAGAGACGATAGAGCATCTGAGCCTTCCGGACATCACAACTGATGCGAAAGATTATTACAGAGATTTTCGTGATGCGGATCTGGGCGGTACACAGCCGGCAGTAAAGCCTGAAGAAATGCTCAGAGTGATGAAGGTGATGGACAGCGCTTTTATTTCCGGAAATGAACACAGGAGCGTAAGCGTGCATATCTAAGAGTAAGCTAATCAGCACAGCGTGGATGAAAGGAGACCATATGAAAGCAGCGATTCAGTTATTTACAGTCAGAGATGATTATAAAAATCCGAGTGAATTAAAAAAGGTACTTCGGAAAATAAAAGAAATGGGATACGAAGGTGTTGAATTTGCCGGATTTGGCGGACTTTCAGCTGATGAAATGAAAGCTGCACTGGATGAGTTATCTCTTGTTCCGGTCTCGGCACATTTCGGATCAGACGACATCTCCATAAAAGCAGATGAGAACTTTTCTTATTTGCAGAAAATAGGATGCCATTTTGCGATCCTTGCATACGCGGATACTTCTACAGTAGAGAATACTGAGAAGGTATGCAGTCTGCTGAAGGATGCAGCGAAGAAAGCTGCAGAATACGGAATCACACTTGGTTATCACAATCATTATCATGAGTTCAGGACTCTTTCGGACGGATCAATGCCGATAGAACATATATCTAAAGCAAGTCATCTTGAACCGGATACATACTGGGTTCATTATTCCGGAAATGATCCGATGAAGTTCTTGAATGATAATGAAGATAATATCATCCTTGTACACCTTAAGGACGGCGATGGCAGCGGGCATCCGTGTGCACTTGGAGAAGGTGAAAATACGATACCTGAGATAGTAAGGACTGCAGAGAAGATTGGTATGGAATGGATCATCGTGGAAAATGACGATCCGGTTCCTAACGGTATAGAAGACGCAGAGAGAAGTATAAAATATCTTAAGGGATGCATGTGACAGTTGCAGCAGAAAATAAAATGGATGCATGTGACAGTTGCAACAGAAAAAAAAGCATGCATGTGACAGTTACATTTAGAAAAGAAAAAGTGGCGAATGTTTCATCAACGGTGTATTATATATGCGGTTAATGTATTTTATTTGCAGAAAAAGGAGATCATAGATGAGACAGAAGCCTATAGTATTATGCATAATGGACGGATACGGACTTAACGAGCGCGCGGATCATAACGCCGTTGCCGAAGCAAAGAAACCCGTTCTTGACAAACTTATGAAAGAATATCCTTATGTACGCGGTAACGCGAGCGGACTTGCAGTAGGACTTCCTGAGGGGCAGATGGGCAATTCCGAGGTCGGTCATCTTAATATGGGTGCCGGACGTATCGTATATCAGGAACTTACAAGAATCACAAAAGAAATTCAGGATGGTGATTTCTTCAAGAATACCGCACTGCTTGACGCAGTAGAGAACTGCAAGAAGAATGATTCTGCACTTCATATGTACGGTCTGCTTTCAGATGGCGGAGTTCACAGCCATATCACTCATTTGTTTGGACTGCTTGAGCTTGCAAAGCGCAATGGTCTTAAGAAGGTATATGTTCATTGCTTCCTTGATGGACGTGATACACCTCCTAAGAGCGGAGCTGATTTTATCGCGCAGCTTGAGGATGAGATGAAGAAGCTTGGCGTCGGTGAGATCGCGATGATCAGCGGACGTTATTACGCAATGGATCGTGATAATAACTATGACAGAGTCAAGCTTGCTTATGATGCGCTTACAAAGGGCGAGGGACTTAAGGCTGATTCAGCTTCTGACGCTATACAGCAGTCATATGACAGAGATGAGACTGATGAATTCGTAAAGCCTACAGTAATCATGAAGAACGGTGCGCCTACGGCAACAATAAAAGATAATGATTCCATCATTTTCTTCAACTTCAGACCTGACAGAGCGCGTGAGATAACACACTGTTTCTGTGATGATGATTTTGATAAATTTGACCGTGGAGCAAGGATCAAGACTAAGTATGTCTGCTTTACAGATTATGATCCGCTGATTCTCAACAAAGAAGTCGCTTTCAAAAAAGTTGAGATCAAGAATACATTTGGAGAGTGGATCGCTGCTAAGGGCATGAAACAGGCCAGGATCGCCGAGACTGAGAAATACGCCCATGTTACATTCTTCTTCAAA
>JAGPKJ010000015.1 GCA_018053995.1 Lachnospiraceae bacterium
GGTTCTGATGAAGGACGATTGCCTCTTCTCCTTCGTTAGTCCTTACCACTGTGCCGACAGGATATACTGCGTTAAATGCAAGTAGGTTTTCTACTATCTGAGAATCAAACTTGACTCCGCTGTAGACCTTCATATATTCTACGGCTTCATAGACTTTTGTAGGCTTACATGCTATGCCGCTTATCAATTCGTCGAATTCGTCACACACCTGAACTATCTTACATTCAGGTGAGAAATCTCTTTCCTTAAATGGATATCCTGAACCGTCAAGTCTCTCATGATGACTTAAGACTATCGACTTGCTTGTGTCCGACAGCCAGCTTTCGTTTTTCAGTTCTTCATACCCGGAAATAGGATGAGTCTTATATTCTATCTGCTCTTCCATTGTCATGTCCTTCAGGTATCTGTTTTCATATTCAACACTGAGATACTTAAACCCGATATCATGAAGAAGACATCCGACCGCGATATCATGTGTCGATGTCTTTGGCATATTCATTTTCATTGATATCATCGTTGACAGTGCGCACAGATTGACAGAATGCTCATATATATCAGCCTTCCTGTTCTTCATGTCATATACCTGATCTACTACCTTCTCTTCGCCGAGAATGTCATTTATTATCTCATCAGCTTCCTCGACCATGACATCCAGCCCATTGTCTCTGCTACTGACATGTTTTTCGATTATATTGCGCACGTCCGAACTGACTTTTTCACGAACTTCATCCTTCAGGATCTCTTTGCCCTGAATCTCATCTATATCAAGGCTCTCTATTCTGACCTCTTTGATCCCCATCTGCTCAAGCTTAAGAATGAGTTCACTTCTCATCCTGGTTCCTGCAGACAAAAGAACCTGGTAATCATCTGTCACTACATCGGCAGCTAATACATCATTTTCTGATAGATCATCAGTTTTGCATAAGCTTATAGACATAAAATTATCCTTTCGATTATAGACTTTCTATTTTTTTATATTTCATGCAGTCACACGAATCTTCTGCTTCGATTCAATGCTGTTTCGATTCAATGCTGCTTCGATTCAATGCTGCTTGAACTCTCTCTCGATAACTTATTCTTATAGATCACCTTTAGTTCTTGGCGGTAGCCTTATTTAATGCTTCTTCCTCTTCCTTACCAAGTGAGATATCACAGTTGCCGTTCTTGATCTCTTTTGCGTAAGTATAGCTCCCGTCAGTACTGTGAACAGAATTTATTATGAAACCATTATCTTTCTGGTCGAGCAGTGCTATCGCGTAACTAAGCTGTCCACCCATCTGATCAAATGCATCGTACTTGACGATTCCACATTTCTGAAACGCGTTCATAAGTCTCGCAGTAATACTCTTGATCTGATCATTATTACTGTCGATCTGATCTCTGATATAATTGTTATCTTCTGAAAGATTCATGATCTCATTTTCAAGACTCTTGGCATTTTTCCCGACCATAAATTTCTCATATTTCTTTATCAGCTTTCCTATCTTGCGGTTCTGCATCACAATAAGAATAATGAGCAGAATGATAAGGACTGCTAATCCAATGAAAATATATGACAGATCCATCCCTTTTAATCCAATACTATCAAGTAAAGCTGTATTCATCTATTCCTCTTCCTATGCTATCAAATAAAGCTATGTTTATCTATTTCTCTTCCCGTTCTGTCAAATAAAGCTATGTTTATCTATTCCTCTTCCCGTTCTGTCAGATCTTACGCCTGAACTTTTGTGAGCATGTCGGCTATCCTGTCGAGATCGTCATGATTATAGAATTCTATCTCAAGCTTTCCGGCACCATTCTCGCCGGGAGTGATAGCAACCTTTGTTCCAACAGACTGCTTAAGCTTTTCTTCCATTTCCTGATAGATGATCTTTAATGCTTCGTCAGTTTCCTTTTTCTTTCTCGTCTTCTCAGGCTTGTTGATATTCTTTACAAGTTTCTCGGCATCACGAACACTGAGCTTTTCATCAAATATCTTCATTGCAAGTTGATACTGCTGCTCAGGATCTTCAATACTGATCAGCGTTCTTGCATGCCCGGTCGAGATCATGTTATCAATGACCATCTGCTGAACTTTATCGCAAAGTTTTAAAAGACGCATTGAATTGGTAACTGCTGTCCTGCTCTTTGATACACGTTCCGCCACTTCATCCTGCTTCAGGTTAAATTCTGTAAGCAGCTTTTTATATGCAAATGCTTCTTCTATCGGATTAAGATTTTCACGCTGTATGTTCTCTATAAGAGAGATCTCCAGCACTTCCTGTTCTGTAAAATGCTTTACTATTACAGGCACTTCTTTAAGTCCTGCTAGCTTGGCTGCTCTCCATCTACGTTCTCCGGCGATTATCTCATAATGATCTTTTCTGTCCTGAACAAGAATAGGAGAGATGACTCCATGTTCTTTTATTGAATCTGACAACTCCTGAAGTGCATCTTCATCGAAGTTCTTACGAGGCTGCTCACGATTCGGTTCAACCATTGTGATACGAACCTTTCGAACTGTCTCTCCATTCCCTGATAACGGATTAGTACTTACAGATGCTGATTTCTTTCCGTTTTTTATACCTGTCTGCGGTATTAATGCATCAAGTCCTTTGCCGAGACCTCTTGCCTGTTTTGCCATGACATCCCTCCACACTATTTCTGTCAAAATATTTTATCTATCGATTTCTTCTATCAGTTTTATCTATTAGTTTTATCTATTGGTTTAATCTGTCGATTTAATCCTCGGTTTATTCCTCGGTTTCATGTAAACTTTCTCTCAATAAGTTCATCTGCCAGACTGTCATATGCTACAGCTCCTGCAGATTTTGGATCATACTTGTTTATTGGCATTCCGTAGCTTGGAGCTTCCGCCAATCTAATATTTCGAGGGATAAGTGTATTATATACCTTTTCCTCGACATGTGCTTTCACATTTTCGACGACCTGATCAGAAAGATTGTTTCTGGAATCATACATGGTAAATACGATACCTTCCATGCCAAGCTCCGGATTAAGTCTTTCTTTAACAAGATTGACTGTTGTTATAAGCTGACTCAGACCTTCCAGTGCATAGAACTCACACTGTATTGGAACAAGTACGGTATCAGCTGCTGTCATTGAATTAATAGTTAATGTGCTAAGAGAAGGCGGACAATCTACCATTATAAAATCGTATTGATCCTTCACCCAGTCGATTGCATTCTTGACTATATATTCCCGGTTTTCCTTATCCATCAGCTCTACTTCTACTGCTGCCAGATTTACATTCGCCGGTATGATATCAACATTGTCGACTATATTCTTGATGATACACTGATCTGTAGTTATCTCGTCAAGCATAAGCTCATAGATAGTATTTTCAATATTGTTTTTATCTACACCAAATCCACTCGTTGTATTTCCCTGTGGATCAGTATCTACAACAAGAACTCTTTGACCCTTTGCTCCAAGAGCTGCGGAAAGATTGACCGTGGTTGTTGTCTTTCCCACTCCGCCTTTCTGATTTGCGACTGCTATTGTTCTTCCCATAAATCCTGCCTTTCCTGAACGACATATTTATTCTACCATTTCTAGCATTGTTTTTCCATATCTAACGCTTATTTTTTAATGTTTCACGGATTTTTGTTTCTCATATAAAATGTTTCACGGATTTTTGACTAGATGTTGTGGTCGAATGTTTCACGTGAAACATCAGATTGTATTTTCGAAATTATACCCCAAAATGTTTCACGTGAAACATTCGAAGTTATCTGTTATCTCACATTACTTTATTGGCTCTTTGGCGGGAGTGCCTGCTTTTCTGGGATATATTTTAATTGTTGTCTTTGTTTTTGTTGTATCTATCAGGCATCTGGAGATATCGGAATCAGGAAGATCAAAACAAACGTTAGATGAAATGGTGCCCCCGAGCTTTTTCACTGCTTTTTCAGCTTCCGCAATCTCGTCTTCACAGTGACCGCTCTTGTATGAAATAAAATGTCCTCCAACCTTTACATATGGAAGACAATATTCTTCTAGGACATTGAGTCTCGCAACTGCTCTGGAAACGCATACATCAAAATGATCTCTCATTGAGCAATCGGTTCTGCAGAAATCTTCTGCTCTGGAATGGACTGTTGTTATTCCTTTTATACCACACTCTGAAATAACTGTTTCAAGAAACGTTATCCTCTTCTGTAAAGAGTCAACAAGTACAACCTCTATTTCGGGAAACATTATCTTTATCGGAAGCCCCGGAAATCCTGCGCCCGTTCCCATATCAAGAAGAGTGATCTTTCCGGACATATTGATTCCTGTCTTGACTATAGACAGACTATCTACAAAATGTTTGATAAAGACTTCTTTGAATTCCGTAATTGCCGTAAGATTAACGACCTTGTTATATGAAACAAGAAGTTCGTAATATCTGCAGAACATATCAAGCTGTTCTTTATCCGGCGAAAGACCGAATTCTTTTAGATCGTCAGTAAAGAACTTCAGATCATAATTATCATTATCAAGCTTTATCTGTGACATATTATCCTCACTTGTTCTACTATCATATTTCCTGCTATCTGCCCAGAACCCTTTTGATCTCTCTGCTCTGATCAGCTCTTCTAGTCTATTCAGCTTTCTTCTGATATGTTCAACTCTATTCTGATATTTTCTGATCTCTTCTGAACTTTTCCAGATATACCAACAGTACTGCGATGTCAGATGGTGAGACGCCTCCGATACGCGATGCCTGTCCTATCGACTGTGGTCTGAACTTCTCAAGTTTCTGTCTCGCTTCGATGCGGAGACTTGGAACACTCTGATAATCCAGTTCTTCTGGTATAAGCTTGTGTTCCATCTTTCGGAACTGTGCAACCTGTTTTTTCTGCCTGTCTATATAACCTTCGTACTTTATCTCTATCTCAACCTGTTCGATCACATCTTCTGATAACGGTTTTCTGAGATCATCTATTTCTTCAAGTTTCTTATAATCTATCTCCGGTCTGCACATAAGATCAGAAAGTGAAACTCCTGTCTTAAGCGGAGTGCTGCCGTACTTCTCCAGAAAATCACATATACGAGATGACGCTCCAACCGTAGTCTTATGAAGTCTGTCTATCTCTTCTTCTATCGCGGTCTGCTTTTCGAGTGTCTTATTGTAAGTATCATCACTGATAAGACCGGCGTCATGACCTATCTTGCGAAGTCTTAAGTCGGCGTTATCCTGTCTTAACAAAAGTCTGTATTCTGCCCTTGAAGTCATCATCCTGTATGGCTCAAAGTTATCCTTTGTTACGAGATCGTCTATCAGCACACCAATATAAGCTTGCGATCTGTCGAGGATCACCGGCTCTTGGTCCTTTATCATCATCGATGCATTGATGCCTGCGATAAGTCCCTGTGCCGCAGCTTCTTCGTATCCGCTGCTTCCGTTAAACTGTCCGCCTGCAAATAATCCTCTCACTTTTTTGAATTCAAGAGAGAGCTCTAGCTGCATTGAATCGATGCAGTCGTATTCTATCGCATATGCATTTCTCACTATTTTGCAATGTTCAAGACCTTTGACAGACCTGTACATGGCAAGCTGAACATCTTCAGGAAGTGAAGATGACATGCCGTCCACATACATTTCATCTGTGTATGTTCCTTCCGGCTCGATAAATACCTGATGTCTATCTCTATCCGGAAACTTGACTACTTTATCTTCGATAGAAGGGCAGTATCTTGGACCGGTTCCTTCGATAACTCCGGCATAGATAGGAGAGCGGTCTAAGTTATTTCTGATTATCTCGTGAGTGTCAGCATTTGTATATGTCAGCCAGCATGACTTCTGTTCTTTCTGAACTGTATCCGGATCTGTGGAAAATGAGAATGGTATGACCTTTGGATCTCCGAACTGTTCTGTCATCTCTGAAAAATCTATTGATTTGCCATCCATTCTTGCGGGTGTACCTGTCTTGAATCTTCTAAGAGATATCCCTGCATTTCGGAGTGAATCGCTAAGATGAAGTGCAGGCTGAAGACCATTTGGACCTGTATGTTTTATTGCCTCGCCGCAGAGACATCTCGCATTAAGATATGTACCTGTGCACAAGATCACGGCTTTACACAGATATTTCATACCGCTGAATGTCTTTACGCCTATGACTTTTTTCTCAGGAGCTCCATTATATTCAGGTCTTATATCTTCTGTAAGAAGTTCGCATACTTCTGCCTGCTTTACAGTAAGATGTTCCTGATGTTCCAGCACATATCTCATTGATACTGAATATGCGAGCTTGTCTGCCTGCGCACGTAGTGAGTGTACTGCCGGACCTTTTGAAACATTGAGCATCTTGGATTGGAGAAATGTCTTATCTATATTCTTTCCCATCTCGCCGCCAAGAGCATCTATCTCTCGGACAAGATGACCCTTTGACGATCCTCCGATATGAGGGTTGCACGGCATAAGAGCTATGCTGTCCGCGCTCACGGTAAATACTACTGTCTCGAGACCCATCCTTGCGCAAGCAAGCGACGCTTCACAACCAGCATGTCCGGCACCGATAACACATACATCAACTTTTTCACATAATCCATCATTAATCTGACTCATCTTAAGTCTGTCCTTTAATGTCTATTATTTTCCCATACAGAATCTGCTAAATATCTGATCTACAACATCGTCATTCATCTCTTCGCCGATTATCATGCCAAGTGTCTCGTATGCATCACGAAGGTCTATCGAATAAAAGTCTTCCGGCATATCTTTATCGACACTGTCTAACACTTTTTCTATACTCGTTTCAGCATCTTTCAAAAGTTCTTTTTGTCTCGTGCTGCATATTGTGACATCATTGCCGCCACCAAGATTACCGCCAAAGAACATCTTCTTCACGTCACTTATAAACTCGTCTGTCCCTTCTCCTGTTTTCGCAGAGAAGGAGATTATATCTATATCATTACCACTTACCATGTCTGTATCGTTATCATCTGTACAATAATCAATTACATCATAATCATCTGCATCAAATTTTCTCAGACTGATCGAACCAATCTGATTATCACAAGAAAATCTATTTCTGATATCATCTTCACTGACTTGTCTGTCAAGATCATTCTTATTAAGTACCACGATAACTTTTCTATCTTTTATAAGTTCGATTATCTCATCATCTTCGTGTGTCAGAGGTTCCGACGCATCTACCACATATATCACGAGGTCTGAATCCGATGCATATTTTCTCGACAGATCAACGCCGATCTTTTCTATCTCGTTATCTGTATCTCTGATTCCGGCAGTATCTATAAGGTTGAAGACGACTCCGCCTATTCTTATAGTATCCTCTATCGCATCTCTTGTTGTACCGGCTATATCAGTAACGATGGCTCTTTCGTGTCCTGACATAAGGTTCATAAATGAAGACTTTCCGACATTTGGCTTACCTACGATAACGGTGTTTATCCCATCCTGAATCAGACGTCCTTCATCAGCCCTGTCTATTAATCCCTTTATTTCACATGAAACGTTTTTCATGACTGATTCTATATGATCATGATAACCATCAAGTTCTATATGTTCCGGATCATCGAGAGCAGCTTCGATATGAGCTATCTCTCCGATCACATCATCACGGAGCTTCACTACCTTTTCTCTAACACTTCCCCGGAGCTGTTTCACCGAGTTTCTGACAGCCGTGTCATTTTTTGCAGAAATCAGATTCATAACGGCTTCCGCTTCTGTAAGGTCTATACGACCATTCATAAACGCTCTCTTTGTAAATTCTCCCGGTTCTGCAAGAATTGCTCCGGCAGATAATACATCTTCGAGCACAGACTGTGTCACATAGACTCCGCCGTGACAGTTTATCTCTACGGTATCTTCCCGCGTATATGTATTAGGTGCTTTCATTACTGTGACTAAGACTTCGTCTATTATACTATCTTTATTGCCGACTATATTTCTTATATCTGTGATAAACCCATAATGAACTGTATGTGTTTCGTATCCTTTCAGCAGATGCTTATGATCTTTATTGACAAATATCTTGTCTGCGATATCAAAAGCTTCGTTTCCGCTGATTCTTATTATACTTATGGCTCCCTCGGAAAGCGGAGTACATACGGCACATATAGTTGTGTTAAAGTCATCATTTCCCATATTATTTTCCTGTCAAAAAATAAGGGCTGGTCTATGCCAGCCCTTATAATTTTCAAAACTTTTATTTGTTGTAGCTGCGTGAAGAGCCATAGGAGCTGCTTCCATCGTTTCTCTTCATTGTTACTATCACATGTCTGTAAGGTTCTTCACCTTCGCTGTGAGTTGTAACATATCTGTCTCCCTGGAGAGCTGAATGGATTATCCTTCTCTCATATGGATTCATAGGTTCAAGTGAGACTGAATGTCTTGTTCTCTTTACCTTGAATGCAATATTCTTCGCAAGATTCTCAAGCGTCGCCTGTCTTCTTTCACGATAATCTTCAGTATCGACCTTTACTCTTACATATTCTTCATTTCCCTTATTTACAACAAGTGATACAAGGTACTGAAGTGAATCAAGTGTCTGTCCGCGTTTTCCGATAAGAACACCCATATCATCGCCGGTAAGATTAACGGACATTGTCTTTTCTTCTTCATTATATTCTACAGCGACATCTACAGTCATATTCATTGCTCCGAAGACTTCCTTAAGGAATTTCTCCGCTTTATCATTTATATTATCTGTCTTGACTGCTGCCTTAATGACTGCCTGCTTTGATCCGATTCCAATAAATCCGCTTTTTCCTTCTTCTACAACCTGATAATCAAGTCTATCGCTTGTCACACCAAGCTTTTCGCATGCAGCTGTAATGGCATCATCTACTGTCTTTGCGCTAAATTCCTCATATTCCATGATAATGACCTCCTGATAAAATATATAAGAAACGATCACTTACTGTTTTTTTCGTTATACTTCTTTACCATATTTGCTTTTGATGCAAGGCTTCCTTCTTTTGTTCCCTTACTATAATAAGCGGTCGCCTTATCCATATCTTTCTTTTTCTTATCTTCAGATATATTTGATGTCTCATTTGCCTTCTGTGATATCGTTCTGGTCTTCATCTCAGCATACTGTGTAAGCTTCTGCTGGTTGACTCCGGCCTTCTTCATCTTTGCCTTGGCTTTTGATTCATTAGCCTTGATCACATCATCAAAATCGATTTTATCGATATGCTTGTTGATGAATATCTGCTGGATACTTCTTATAACAGCACCGGCTATCCAATATAAGCCCATGCCGGCAGGAAGTGTAAAGCAGAAGAATGCTGACATAAGCGGCATCATCACGTTCATTGACTTCATTGAACTTGCCATCGCATCAGCCTTCTCATTTCCCGAAGACGCTGTATCAGGCTGAGGCATAAGCTTTACGCTAAGCCACTGTGTAAATGCAGCAAGTACGGGGATCATGATCGCACCGACTATAAGTGCTACAGAACCGGTACTTCTTCCAAGACTAAATGAATATGACGGTGAATTTGCCATATTTAATCCGAGAAAATTATTGAATTTATCAAGAAGCTGCTGTGTATTTGTTATATCACTGCTGAGATTCGGGTATTTTGTAGCAAGAGATGCCCAATCAGCACTTGATGCTTTATTAAGACAATCAATATAGGTGTTCTGAACATAAGAAGTCACACCTGTCGTAAACTGCGTATCTGTGAATCTTTTTGCAAACTGAGCTGAATTCTTGAATCCCTGGATAACAGTAGAACTTCCATCAGCAGCGATAAGCTTGTCTACAAGTGGGAAAAATCCTTCTTTGATCCTCGTTACATACGCGGGCATCGCATCGATTACTTTGTATAGTGCCCACAATATAGGCATCTGAATCAAAAGCTGAAGGCAGCTTCCTGAAGGTGAAACTCCGTATTTTGCATATACGGCTTTCGTCTCCATATTCATAGCCATCATTGCATCGTTATCTTTTCTATTCTTGTATTTTGCCTGAATAGCCTGTAATTCCGGATTCATCTTCGTCTGCAGCTTTGAAAACTTCTGCTGCTGATATGTAAGCGGAGTAAGAAGCATATATATTACAAGAGTAAATACAATGATAGAAAGACCGATGATTGAAAGCTTTGTATTCTGTACTCCTAAAGCGTACAGTCCATTGAAAATAACATTCATCAGTTTACCAAGAAGCCATGCTACTGGTCCTATAATGAATGTAGTACTTTGCGACATGATTATTCCGGTCAAAATTAAACCTCCTGAAATGCCGATGCTCATATCTGAAAATAAGATATGTGATTCTCGCGAAAAAAACATATTTATCTTCTAAAATAATATCTTCTAGAAAATATCTTCTAAAAAATAAATATTCAAAATATCATAAATACCGCGAAAATCAGGGAACTGGATCATATCCACCCTTAGAAAAAGGATTGCATCTAAGTATACGCCATGCAGCGAGCAGACCTCCTTTAAGAGCGCCGTACTTCTCTACTGCCTCAAGTCCATAATCTGAACAAGACGGTATATAAGGACACTTTGTCGTTTTCATAGGTGAGATATATTTTTTATATGTCTTTATCAAAAAAATAAAAATATTCTTCATATTTTCCGATCATCACTATGAATGATCTTGTGACGCATCGCCAGATTAAGAAAAGATTTCTCGAGATCATGATAATCTGAAGCTGAAGCGCTCTTTCTTGCAACGACTACTATGTCTAAACCACTATTAAACATATTCTCATGTAGTCTGTAGATCTCTCTGATCAGCCTGCAGAAATGATGCCTTACGACACTATTTCCTATCTTTTTGCTGACAGATATTCCAAGCCTGTTGCCTGGTGTGTTATTTTCCATTACATACATAACGATCAGACGATCTGCGTTTGATCTGCCATGTTTATATACATATCCAAAATCCCTATTACTTTTTAATGAATCCGAAAACTTCATTATATTATCCATTTCCCGAATATAGGAAAAAAGACCACATAACTGCGGTCTTAAGCTGTAAGCTCTTTTCTTCCTTTTCTTCTTCTTGCTGCGATTACCTTACGTCCACCGGCTGTTGCCATTCTTGCACGGAAACCGTGAACCTTTGCTCTCTGCCTTGTCTTAGGCTGAAATGTCATCTTCATGTCAAATACACCTCCTTCTTGTATGAACATCATATATAATAAATGTTCTTTTAGTTGTCTGTAGAAAAATACAGAATATCAGGAAAATAACAGATAGATTATATAAGAAGAAACGACTTAAGTCAAGGAAAAACCTAATACTTTGGACATAATAAAATCAACAAAAATATTCTGAAAATTCGTCACTTTTATTTTTGACTACATATGGTTATTCAAATATCATTTTTGGTACAACATATAGTATAAAAAAAATTATCAACATTATCAACAAAAATCACAACTTTAAAATAACTTATCAACAGTATGTTGATATTTTGTTGATAAGTAGAATTTACCTCATTCTTTTCAACATTGTTCAACAAATATAAGACATTTTCCTGTATCTGTTTTGTTCATCATAATTATTTTTGAATTGTTTATTTGTTAAAAAAAATTTTTTAAAAAAGTTGTCAACAAAATTCATGTTGATAACAGCCGGTTTGAATTTTATCAGTCTTTATATTAAGATATTCTGTAAGTCGGTTTTGATATGATAATTGTGTAATGATGCTATCAATCGCTTCTTTAATACAACTTGTATCATCTCATAACTGACAAATAATGATAAGGATCAAATAAATATGAACAACATTGAGAGCAGCTGGGATTCAATAAAGGAAAATATAAGGAAAGAATATAATATATCTGATGTCGCATATTCTACCTGGATAGAACCTCTTAAATACGGCGGTATAAAAAGTAATAATGTCATTGTAATAATTCCATCTGATAAATCTCTTTCATTATCTTATATAGAAAAAAAATATAAAGATTTCTTTAATGTAACTATCGCTGAAATGACTGAAACTAATTATGATGTCATCTTCATGCTCGAAAACAGCGCAGAGAAAACAGAGACTATAAAAGAAAATCCAATATACAATATTAATTCTGAGAATGCCAACCTTAATCCGGAATATACATTTGATACATTTGTAGTAGGAAGTAATAATAAACTTGCTCATTCTGCAGCACTCGCTGTTGCCGATGCTCCCGGTCAGGTATACAATCCTCTATTTATATATGGAGGTGCCGGACTTGGAAAAACACATCTTATGCATTCAATAGGACATTATGTTCTTAATAATAAGCCTGATACAAAGATACTTTATGTTGATTCTGAACAGTTTACTAATGAAGTTATTGAATCTATAAGAAGCGGAAATGCCACTTCTATGAAAAATCTGAGAGAAAAATATAGAAATGTAGATATTCTTATGATAGATGATATTCAATTTATAATAGGAAAGGAATCTACACAGGAAGAATTTTTCCATACATTTAATGCTCTTCATTCAATGGGAAAACAGATAATACTTTCATCTGATAAACCTCCAAAAGAAATGGAAACATTGGATGAAAGATTCAAATCAAGATTTGAGATGGGACTTATAGCTGATATTCAGGCTCCTGATTATGAAACAAGAATGGCTATCCTTAAAAAGAAGACAGAAAACCTTAATAAAGAGATAAGTAATGATATTCTTGATTATATTGCTTCTAATATAAAGTCTAATATAAGAGAACTTGAAGGAGCTTTTAATAAGATAGTAGCTTATTCAAAGCTTAATAATCTGGATTTTACACTGGCTAATGCACAGGAAGCACTTAAAGATATAATCAATTCAGATAAGCCAAAGAAAATAACTCCTGATATCATAATAGATAAGACAGCAGAATATTATAATATTTCCCGGGATGATATAACTTCCAAGAAAAAAGACGGTAGAATAGCAAAAGCAAGACAGGTAGTAATGTATCTTTCAAGAAACCTTACTGATTATACTCTTCAAGATATTGGTAACATTATCAACAGAGATCATTCAACAGTCATGCACGGTGTCACCAATATTGAAAATCTTATCAACACAAATGAAGAAATGAAACATCAGGTAGAAATAATTACAAACAACATAACCATGTGATATTAATATCAAATAAACAATTTATCATTTCATTTTATAGTCATAAATAGTATAATTGAATAGGTTATCAACCAATCAACAATCCTTATGAAGAATATTATTATTATTTATTCTTTTTATCTTATCAGTTTATATACGCGAGTGACGCTGTCTGAAATGATGATAGCGCCATAATGCTGTTTATGATATTTAGCCGGAAAGGAAAAAGAACATGAAGATAATTTGTTCAAAAAATGATCTACTCAACGGAATCAATATCTGTTCAAAAGCTGTTCCAGGAAAAACAACAATGTCTATCCTTCAGTGTATACTCATTGATGCCAGAGGAGATTATATCAAGCTTGTAGCAAATGATATGGAGCTTGGAATTGAAACAAAGATAATCGGCAAGATAGAAGAAAAAGGAATGATAGCTCTTGAAGCTAATTTTTTCTGTAATACGGTCAGAAAACTTCCTGATAATGATGTTACTATAACTTCTGATGTTTCAAATCATGCTGTTATTGATTGTGAAAAAGTTCATTTTGAATTTAGTGGAAAATCAGGAGAAGAGTTTTCATTTCTTCCGCAGATAGAGAAAAATAAAAAAGTAGAAGTTTCACAATACACATTAAAACAGATAATAAGTCAGACTATTTTTTCAATAGCTGAAAATGAATCTAATCCTCTTATGGGAGGAGAACTTTTTGAGATAAATGGTGATACTTTAAGAGTTGCATCTCTTGATGGTCATAGAATATCTATCAGAAAAGTTAATCTTAAGAATGAATACGAACCTCTTAAAGCTGTTGTTCCTGGAAAGGCACTCAATGAAGTAAGCAAGATAATTACAGATTCAACAGAAAAAAATGTCGAAATGTATTTTACATCAAATAATATATTATTTGAATTTGATGATACAAAGGTTGTTTCACGCCTTATTGAAGGTGAATACTTTGATGTTGATAAGATGATAACATCAGATTATGAGACAAAGGTAAAGATAAAAAAGAAGAATCTTCTTGATTGTATAGACAGAGCAACACTTCTTGTAAAAGAAGGGGATAAGAAACCTGTTATATTTGATATAAGTGATAATAACATGAAGATGATGATAAGATCAGCGATAGGAAGTATGAATGAAGATGTAGATGCTGAGAAAAAAGGAAAAGATATCATGATAGGATTTAATCCTAAATTCATGATAGATGCTCTGAGAGCTATTGAGGATGATGATATAAATATATATCTTGTCAATCCAAAGGCTCCTTGTTTTATAAGGAATGAAAGTGAGAGTTATATATATCTTGTTCTTCCTGTTAATTTTACAGTTGTTTAAAATAAATCAATCAGATTATTTTAATAGATTTTTAAAAGAGGATAGACGATGAAAGAAGTATTCATCAAGGATGATTTTATAAAGCTTGGTCAGGCTCTAAAATTATGCGGAGCAGTTCAAAGTGGAGTAGAAGCTAAACAAAGAATAATAGATGGAGAAATTAAAGTAAATGGAGTTACGGAAATCCAGCGTGGAAAGAAACTTAGAGAAGAAGATAAATTCAGCTGTGATGGAAATGATTACGTTATAAAGAAAAAAACCTGAGAATACAAGGAATAATATGATAATAAAGTCATTGGAACTTGCGGATTTCAGAAATTATGATCATCTAAAAATAGAATTTTCCGAAGGAACTAATATCATATACGGAAAAAACGCTCAGGGAAAAACAAATATTCTGGAAGCTATCTTTCTCTCATCCACAACAAAATCTCATAAAGGAAGTAATGATAAGGACATCATCAATTTTGAAAAAGATGAAGCTCATATCAGAACATGCCTTGAAAAAAAAGGAATAGATACCAGAATAGATATTCATCTAAGAAAAGGAAAATCAAAAGGTATTGCAGTTGATGGTCAGAAATTAAAGAAAGCTGTTGATCTTCTTGGATTATTGAATGTAGTATTTTTCTCACCGGAAGATCTTAATATTATAAAAAACGGTCCTTCTGAAAGAAGGAGATTTGCAGATATTGAATTATGTCAGCTTGATAAATTTTATCTTTATAATCTAAATAATTATAATAAGACAGTGAACCAGAGAAATAAACTTTTAAGAGAGATATATGACAATCCTTCTCTTAAAGATACTCTTCATATATGGGATATGCAGCTTGTATCATATGGCAGCAAGATAATAGAGAGACGTATAAAATTTGCTGAAGAGATGAATGATATCATATATGATAAACACAAGATGATATCAGGTGGTCTGGAAGAGATTAAAATAGGTTACCAGCCGGATACGACTATAGAGGATTTTGAAAAAAATCTTACTGCAAATCAACCTAAAGACATTGCTATGAAGCAGACAACAGTAGGTCCTCACAGAGATGATTTTTCATTTTCCGTAAATGATATAGATGTGAGAAGATTCGGATCACAGGGTCAGCAGAGAACAGCTGCTCTATCATTAAAGCTTTCAGAGATAGATCTTGTGAAAAAAGTCACGGATGACAGTCCGGTTCTGCTTTTGGATGATGTACTGTCAGAGCTTGACAGCAGCAGGCAGAATGATCTTTTGGACAGTATCGGTGATATACAGACTATAATAACGTGTACAGGTCTTGATGAATTTATCAAACATCAGTTTCATATAAACAGGATGTTCAGGATAGAAAACGGAGCTGTTGCGGAAGTAAGCGACTGATTAAAAAATAAAAAAAAGAAATATAAAATAGAAATGCAATTGGAGAATAATTAGTCTTCTATTTGTGAAAAAAGTCTTAGAAGTGAGGTAAATCATGGAAAACAAGGTAGAGTACGGAGCGGATCAAATACAGATTTTGGAAGGTCTTGAAGCTGTAAGAAAAAGACCTGGTATGTATATCGGCTCGACATCAGCAAGAGGACTTCATCATCTTGTATATGAGATAGTTGATAATTCTGTTGATGAAGCACTTGCCGGAGCATGTACAAAGATAGATATTGTCTTAAATAACGACGGATCTGTAACCGTTACTGATAACGGACGTGGAATACCTGTCGGAATAAACCATAAGTCAGGACTTACTGCGGTAGAGGTAGTATTTACTATACTTCATGCCGGCGGAAAATTCGGCGGCGGGGGATACAAGGTATCAGGAGGTCTTCACGGTGTCGGTGCATCTGTCGTAAATGCTCTTTCTGACTGGCTTGAAGTAGAAGTGCGTCATGAAGGCAAGGTATACGAACAGAGATTTGAAAAGGGAAAGACATGTTATCCGCTTAAGGTTGTCGGAGACTGTGATAAAGAATCATCAGGTACAAAAGTAACATTTATGCCGGATGAGACAATATTTGAAGAGACAGATTTTGATTATGATACTCTTCGTACAAGATTTCGTGAGACCGCATTCCTTACAAAGGGACTGAAGATAGTCCTTAAAGACGAGCGTGAAGGGAAAGAGCAGAATCATGAATTCCATTATGATGGTGGAATAAAAGAATTTGTTCAGTATCTCAATAAGAATAAAACGGTCCTTTATCCGGACGTTATGTATTTTGAAGGACTTAAGAACGGTGTCATGGTGGAAGTTGCCATGCAGCATAACGATGCATATAACGAAAGTGTATATACATTTGTAAATAATATAAATACACCGGAAGGTGGAACTCATCTTGTAGGATTCAGAAATGCTCTTACAAAGACGTTTAATGATTATGCCCGTGAAAATAAACTTCTTAAGGACAGTGATCTCAATCTTACCGGAGATGATATAAGAGAAGGTCTTACTGCTATAATCAGCATCAAGATAGAAGATCCTCAGTTTGAAGGTCAGACTAAACAGAAGCTGGGAAATTCAGAAGCCAGAGGAGCGGTTGAGGGAATAGTTGGTGAACAGCTTACTTACTATCTTGAGCAGAATCCTCAGATAGCAAAACTGGTACTCGAAAAATCTATACTTGCACAGCGCGCCCGTGAAGCTGCAAGAAAAGCCAGAGATCTTACGAGAAGAAAGACAGCACTTGAGGGAACATCTCTTCCCGGAAAACTTGCTGACTGTTCAGATAAAGATCCTAAAAACTGTGAGATATACATAGTCGAGGGAGATTCCGCCGGCGGCAGCGCAAAGACTGCAAGAAGCCGTGCGACTCAGGCTATACTTCCTCTTAGAGGAAAGATATTAAACGTTGAGAAAGCAAGACTTGACAGAATATATGGCAATGCCGAGATAAAAGCGATGATAACTGCCTTTGGAACAGGCATTCATGAAGATTTTGATATAACGAAGCTTCGTTACAACAAAATAATAATCATGACGGATGCCGATGTCGATGGTGCGCATATAGCGACTCTCATGCTTACTTTCATTTATCGGTTTATGCCTGAACTTATCAAGCAGGGACATGTATATCTGGCTAAGCCTCCTCTTTACAAACTGGAGAAGAATAAGCAGATATGGTACTGCTACAGTGATGACGAACTTGATAAAGTGCTTGAAGAAGTAGGACGTGATCAGAATAACAGGATTCAGCGTTATAAAGGTCTGGGAGAGATGGATCCGGATCAGCTTTGGGAGACTACAATGGATCCCGAGAGACGTATCCTTCTTCGCGTGAATATGGACGACGACAATGAATCAGAAGTAGATATCACATTTGATACACTTATGGGAGATCGTGTCGAGCCCAGAAGAAAGTTCATCGAGGATCACGCAAAATACGTACAGAATCTTGATATATAAGCAGATGATGACCTGATCACCTACAGATTTGATAAGGAAAACGAGAGGAAACCATGGAAGACAATATCTTTGACAAAATCGAAGAAGTAGATCTGAAAAAGAAAATGGAAGATTCTTATATCGACTATGCGATGAGCGTTATCGCAGAAAGAGCCCTTCCCGATGTAAGGGATGGTCTTAAGCCGGTACAGAGAAGAGTTCTGTTTTCTATGATCGAACTTAATAACGGACCTGATAAGCCGCACAGAAAGAGTGCCCGTATCGTCGGTGATACAATGGGTAAATATCATCCACACGGAGACAGTTCTATCTATGGTTCTTTGGTCAACATGGCGCAGGAGTGGTCAACAAGATATCCGCTCGTTGACGGACACGGCAACTTTGGTTCTGTCGATGGTGATGGTGCGGCTGCTATGCGATACACAGAAGCCAGACTTTCAAAGATATCGATGATGATGTTACAGGACATCAACAAAGATACTGTTGATTTCGTACCAAATTTCGATGGAACAGAGAAAGAACCAAGTGTACTTCCGAGCAGATTTCCTAATCTTCTTGTAAATGGTACAACCGGTATCGCCGTTGGTATGGCTACAAATATACCGCCTCACAATCTTCGCGAAGTCGTAAAAGCGGTTGATAAGATGATAGATACAAGGATCACAGAAGGTCGTGAAGTAGAACTTGACGAGATCCTTCCATTTGTCAAGGCACCTGATTTTCCGACAGGAGGAATAATCCTCGGAACAAGGGGAGCTGAAGAAGCCTACAGAACCGGCCGCGGCAAGGTCAGAGTACGTGCGGTGACTAATATCGAAACGATGCCGAACGGCAAGAACCGTATAATAGTCACGGAACTTCCTTATATGGTAAATAAGGCAAATCTTATACTTAAGATCGCCGATCTTGTAAAGGAAAAGAAGATAGACGGAATCACGGATCTTCGAGACGAGACTAACCGTGAAGGTATGAGAGTAGTAATCGAACTCAGGAAAGATGTGAGTGCGAGCATTATCTTAAATCAGCTCTATAAGCATACAGATCTGCAGACATCTTTCGGAATCATAATGCTGGCGCTTGTGAACAACGAACCTAAGGTACTCAGCCTTAAGGATATGCTCACATTTTACATAATGCATCAGGAAGAAGTAGTAACAAGAAGGACACAGTATGATCTGAACAAGGCACTTGAAAGAGATCATATTCTGCAGGGACTGCTCATCGCTCTTGAAAATATAGATGAGGTTATCGACCTTATCAAAAAGAGCAAAAATGCGCAGGAAGCAAAAGACAGACTGATAGAGAGATTCAAACTTTCAGATGCTCAGGCAACGGCAATCGTTGAGATGCGTCTTAAAGCTCTGACAGGTCTTGAAAGAGCAAAACTGGAAGAAGAACATGAAGAACTGGCAAAACAGATAGCAAAATACAGAGAGATCCTTGGAGATAAGAATATGCTTCTCGGAGTCATCAGAACAGAGATCAACGATATAGCTGATAAATACGGTGACGATAGAAGAAGTAAGATCGGGTATGACGTAAATGATGTAGATACTGAAGATCTTATCCCGAACGAGAATACAGTCATCGCAATGTCAAGACTTGGATATGTCAAGAGAATGACAGTAGACAATTTTAAGTCTCAAAATCGCGGCGGCAAAGGGATAAAGGGAATGACTACGATCAACGATGATTATATCGAGGATCTTCTCATGACTACAACTCATAACTACATTATGTTCTTTACAAATACGGGACGTGTGTACAGACTTAAAGCATATGAGGTTCCGGAGGCAGGACGTACAGCAAGAGGAACAGCCATAGTAAATCTGCTTCAGCTTGCTCCCGGTGAAAAGATCTCAGCTATGATACCGATCAAGGAATATGACGAAAACAAGAATCTGTTTATGGTCACAAAGAAAGGTATCGTAAAGAAGACTCATATCACAGAATACAGTCATGTAAGAAAGACAGGACTTGCAGCGATCAATCTTAGAGATGACGATGAGCTTATCGAAGTTAAGTCTACTACAGCTGAGTCACAGATATTCATAGTCACAAAAGATGGAATGTGCATACATTTCAATGAAAGTGATGTTCGCGCTACAGGACGTACAGCTATGGGCGTTATCGGAATGACTCTGTCAGATGAGGACGAAGTAGTCGGAATGCAGCTTAACACGCAGGGCGATTCACTTCTTATCGTATCAGAGAGAGGCTACGGAAAGAGAACATCTCTTGACAGATTCAAGCTTCAGCGCCGTGGCGGCAAGGGAATGAAGTGTTACAAGATCATCGAAAAGACCGGATATGTTATCGGTGTCAAGGCAGTAAATGATGATCATGAGATAATGATGATAACAAATGAAGGTATCATTATCCAGCTCAGAATGGAAGACATACGACTTCTTGACCGTAACACATCAGGCGTAAAGCTGATCGATCTTCCGGACAAGGCGAGAGTCGCACAGATAGCAAAAGTACGTGAGAAAGTCAGCGACGGAGATCAGGAATTCGATAATCCGGATGATGCCATGACCGATATATCTGAGGATGAGGAGTTTGCAGATTCCGACGATGACAAAGAAGTGACGATGCCCAAGGAAGATTCTGATGAATCAGATGAAGCCGAAGACGAGGCAGACGATAAATCTGACAACGATTCAGAATGATGAACCTGATGACGATTCAGAATGAAGAATCTGACAACGATTCAGAATGATGAACCTGATGATGAATTAAGATGTTGGTTGAAAGATGGCGTAAAATAAGACAAGGCTGATATAACGGAGATAACGATCATGAAGTGCAGGAACTGTGGAGCAGAGCTGCGGGAAACAGATACATTCTGTCCGAAATGCGGCGAGAAAGTCAATTCAATAGAAACATGTCCATTCTGCGGAGCTGAGCTTAGCGAAGGAACTGTGTTCTGCCCGAAATGCGGAAAGAAAGTCAGTGAAGCACCGGAAGATGATGATATCCCGGTATCAAAACTTGTTGAGACAAAAGATATGCCGTTTGATGATATTGAGAAGAATATCATATTTGAAACGAAACAGCAGGTAAAATCAAGAGATTTCAAGACCGGAAACGGCGGTAGACAGGAAAGAGCTGCTGGTACAGATACCGGGATGGACGATTTAAATAGCGATCAGGACAATATCGGTTACAGGAGAAAACCTGAAAAATTTCAAGATGATGAACCAGAAGACAGGTCAGATGACAGATACGATAACAGGTATGAAGACAGGTATAACGACAGGTCAGACGCCGGATATGATGAAGATGATGAGAGCGATAGCGGTCCTGACAGGATGCGTCTTCCGATAATAATCGTCGCGATATTAATCATTGCGGTCGTGGCTATCTTATTTGTTAAAATGAATGGTATGAACGGCGGAGAGTCAGGCAGCGCCGAGGCTGGAACGGCATCGCAGGCTGTAACGGAAAGTAATGGAAGCAGCGCAAAAGCAGTCGGTGAGATAGAGATAATCTCGGACGTAAATATAAGAGATGCTGCTTCAAAAGACGGAAGTAACGTCATCGGCAAGGCGAAGACTGGCGAAAAGTATGAATATTATGGCTACGGTGACGACAGCAAGAACTGGGTGACGATAAAGATGAGTGACGGCACCACAGGGTATATCTACAAGGATTACGTTAAGATCGTAAAATGATGCCACGAATTGCTTCGCTTCCTTCGGAAGCTTGCGCAATTCTGTAAACACTCGGAATCCGCTGATTTGCTACGCAAATCGCTACTTCCTCGTGTTTAGGCGTGTCATAAGGTCGTTCTGCGATGCGGCTGCAAGTCGCATTGTTCATTGCAAGCAAGAACGCAGAATGACTTTTGACACTTGCATCATGATGTTATAATGCTTGATAGACGCAAAGGGGCGGGTCAGTTTTGCCCCTTTTATAATGCCGATATGGATGAGAGACAGGCAGACAGAATAGAAATAAAGAAACTGATGTGAGAGACAGATAAAGAAACAGATATAAGAAGCAGGTATAGAGAAAGAGGGAAAGAAAATGAATACCACAATTTTCAGAGATCTTGCAATAATCATCGTTGCAGCTAAAGGGATGGGGATAATCGCAAGAAAATGTAAAGCTCCGCAGGTAGTAGGCGAGATACTGGCGGGTCTCCTTATAGGACCGTCGCTCCTTGGCTGGGTTCAGTTGTCGGATTTCCTTTCCGAAGCTGCTGAGATCGGTGTTGTAATGATAATGTTTTCAGCCGGTCTTGGAACGGATATCAAGGAACTGAAGAAATGCGGGCTTGCGTCGACAATGATCGCGACAATAGGTGTTGTCGTGCCGCTTATCGGAGGAACGCTTCTCTATTTTGCATTTTATGGAGTGGGAGCAGTCGGATCTGAAGAATTCTATAAAGCCCTTTTCATGGGAACTATCATGACGGCAACGTCCGTCAGCATTACGGTAGAATCTCTTAAGGAAATGGGAAAATTAAAGGGACGGGTCGGAACGACTATAATGGGCGCTGCGATAATAGATGATGTTATCGGAATCGTGGTTCTTACAGTAGTCATAGGTTTCCGCGATCCAAGTGTTGATCCTCTCAGAGTAGTTATAAATGTTGTATTATTCTTTATATTTGCACTTGTAGTAGGATTCTTTACAGGAAAAGGATTCAAGATGATCGACAAGAGGCATCCTCATACGAGAAGGATACCGATCTTAGGACTTGCGTTCTGTCTCTTGATGGCATATATAGCAGAAACTTTCTTTGGTATAGCAGATATCACAGGTGCTTATGTTGCAGGAATAATCCTGTGTTCAATGCATGATTCTGAATACATAGCTCGAAAGATGGATATCAATTCTTATATGATCTTCGGACCTGTATTTTTTGCAAGTATCGGTCTAAAGACTAATATCGAAGGAATGACGATGAAGATATTTATCTTCTCGCTCTGCTTTGTTGCAGTTGCAATGATATGCAAAGTCATAGGCTGCGGTCTTATGGCGCATCCGTGGTTCAACAAGCGTGATTCGTTAAAGATAGGACTTGGAATGATGACAAGAGGAGAGGTCGCCCTTATCGTTTCACAGAAAGGACTGCAGTGTGGTCTTTTGAGTTCAGTATATTTCACCTCGGTCATCCTTCTGATAATCTTTTCATCGATTCTTACGCCCGTTTTCCTGAAGATGGCATACGAGCATGATCCAAAAGATCAGGGGGAAATACCGGCAGCTTTGCCCGCAGGAGGCGCAGAAAAGAATTCGTGACATAAAATCTTTATAATTTTAAGAATTCTTTTATGAAACGGACATTATTCTGTCACAAAATACTGGTATAGTTTAATCATCGAAAGGAACAAGAACTACTAAACAAGCCAACAACTCACTTTCACATAGATTAAGCTTTCCCTCTGAAGCAGCCTCGTGCAAACGCACGAGGCTAGTTTCGTTTCTGAGATAAAAACACATAAGACTTCAGCATCTGATAATCAATGCATTTAATAAAAACAAATTAATCCATGTTCATCATGGATTGTTATATTAATCTTTATGCCAGGATACAGACTGTGATATATTTAGTAATATGATGTGGGTACCAAAAACAGCAATTACATAGTATCAGTAAGCATTGGAAACATTGGGGTTTCAGATTGGAGAAGGTATGGAGAAATCAAAAGTCTATTACACGGATATGAGCACGTCGCTTAATGAGAATCTGCCGGAAAAGCTGGAGAGACTTATGAAGAAGGCGGGTATAGGAGATATTGATTTTAAAGATAAGTTTGTGGCGATCAAGATGCATTTTGGTGAGCCGGGAAATCTTGCATTTCTCAGACCAAATTATGCGGCAGTAGTAGTAAAGGTGGTAAAGGAACTTGGCGGAAAACCGTTTCTTACAGACTGCAATACGCTCTATGTCGGCGGAAGAAAGAATGCGCTCGATCATCTTGATACAGCCTTCACAAATGGATTTTCACCATTTTCAGTAGACGGAGCGCATGTGATAATCGGTGACGGGCTTAAAGGTACAGATGATATAGAAGTTCCGGTGAATGGCGGTGAATACGTTAAGAGTGCCAAGATAGGGCGTGCGATAATGGACGCAGACGTTTTCATTTCCCTGACGCACTTTAAAGGACATGAAGCTGCAGGATTCGGCGGGACACTTAAGAACATCGGAATGGGCTGCGGTTCAAGAGCAGGCAAGATGGAGCAGCACTGCGACGGCAAGACGGCTGTAGATCAGAGCAAATGCGTGGGCTGTGGAAACTGTGTCAAGATATGCGCGCACGACGCGCCTCATATCGTAGATCATAAATCCAAGATCGATCCTGAAAAATGTGTGGGTTGCGGAAGATGTATCGGAGTATGTCCGAAAGATGCGATTGAGCCTGTATCATGGAATTCAAATGAGATACTGAACTGTAAGATCGCGGAATATTCAAAGGCTGTCGTTTATGGACGTCCGAATTTCCACGTGAGTCTTGTTATAGATGTTTCTCCGAATTGTGACTGTCATTCGGAAAATGATATTCCGATAGTACCGAATGTCGGGATGTTTGCTTCATTTGATCCGGTCGCGCTTGACGAGGCATGTGCAGATGCGGTAAATAAACAGCCGGTCATAGCGGGCAGCCAGCTCGACAGGATGCCGCACACTCACGGAGATCATTTTATCGATAGCGCTCCAGACACTGACTGGCACACGATGATCAGCCATGCGGTTAAGATCGGGCTTGGTACGGATCAGTATGAACTGATAAAGATCTGAGATCAGCTGCGCTTTGCTGCTTCATTTATAAGGTTGATAATTGTACCGATAGCGTCACGCTGCTTGCATTTATGCATGTTATCAATATAAGTCTGGCGCTTTTCGTACAATTCATCGGCCTTTTCATTTAGTACCTCGGAGTCCAGATCTTCCTCTTCTATGACGATGCTAAAGCCTTGTTTTTCAAATGACTTGGCATTGAGGATCTGATCACCGCGGCTGCTCTTTGCGGGAAGCGGGATAAGGATATTAGGTTTCTTAAGACTGAGCAGTTCGCAGATCGCGTTTGCGCCGGCTCTTGAGATAACGATGTCGCATGCGGCATAGAGGTCTTTAAGCTCTTCTTTGACGTATTCAAACTGTTTATATCCCGGTTTTGTAAGGAGCAGATTATCCATCTTTCCTGCACCGCAGAGATGAATGATATCATATTTTTTGATAAGTTCAGGCATAGCTTCACGAACGCATTCATTGACTGCCTGTGCGCCAAGACTTCCGCCGATAACGAGGATCACGGGCTTACTGCCATCAAAGCCGCAGAGATCAAGTCCTTTTTGTTTATCGCCTGTACTTAGTTCGCGTCTGATAGGAGAACCGGTAAGAACAGCTTTTTCGGCTGGCAGAGAATTCAGAGTCTCTGGAAAATTACAGCATATCTTCCGGGCATACTTGATACATAGTCTGTTTGCGAGTCCCGGGGTCATATCAGATTCATGGATAATGCAGGGAATCCTTCGAAGTGAAGCTGCACGGACTACAGGGACGCTTACATAACCGCCCTTTGAGAATATGACATCCGGTTTGATCTTTCCGAGAATCCGTATGGATTGGAAGAATCCATTGAGTACACGAAACGGATCTGAAAAATTCTTTGGATCAAAATATCTTCTGAACTTTCCGCTTGATATTCCATAGTATTTTACATTATAATCGGCCATCAGCTTTCGCTCAATACCGGAGTATGACCCGATATAATATATCTCGTATCCTTCCTCAAGCAGTGAAGGGATAAGTGCAATATTTGGCGTTACATGTCCGGCAGTTCCGCCACCGGTCATAACTATTTTCTTACTCATCTTGATGTCAGACACCTTTCCAAAATAATATGTTTATCTGCCAAGAGCCTGTTCAAGAGCGATCGCAAGCTGATCGGGGCACGAGGTGTTTTTCATGCCGCATTTTGTTCCCTTTAGTGTTGCGATGACATCTTCTGCTTTCATTCCGGTCACAAGTTTGCAGATGCCTTTTGTATTACCGTTGCATCCGCCGGTAAATGCGACACTTTTGATTATGCCGTCTTCAACTTCAAGATCTATTGCTGAAGAACATGTTCCGTGTGTTATGTAATGCATATTATTTTCCCTTTCATAGGTCAGAATAAGACCGCGAGGTCGCGAATCGTTACACTTCTCATATCTTTAATTTATCTAAAAGAATAAACGCATATAGCTGAAGTATATCACAAAACAGATGCTAATTCTATGACGCGTCTTGCAAATAAGAGTCTGTTTTGATAAACTAATATGCGGTATTTGGAAACGATACCAATATAGCATAGTAGTACTGCGGCATGGCGCCGCATTAGGGTGTAATACAATACAAGGAGGACACAGATGAGCAAGATAACATTTGATTATTCGAAAGCTTCAGGGTTCATACAGGATCACGAAGTTGAGAGCATGAAGAAGATCACTTCCGATGCAAAAGAACTTCTTCTTTCAAGAAAGGGTGCCGGCAATGATTTCCTTGGCTGGATAGACCTTCCGGAGAACTATGACAAGGAAGAATTTGCAAGGATCCAGAAAGCAGCAAAGAAGATCCAGAGTGATTCACAGGTTCTTATCGTTATCGGAATCGGCGGTTCATATCTTGGAGCAAGAGCTGCTATAGAAGCACTTAGAAACAGTTTTTATAACATGTTAGATCAGTCTGCAAGAAAGACACCTGAGATCTATTTTGTCGGCAATTCGATCAGCTCGACTTATATCGGAGATCTGATGGATCTCGTTGGAGACAGAGACTTTTCTATAAATATGATATCAAAGTCGGGAACTACGACAGAGCCTGGAATATCATTCCGTTTCTTCAAAGAGAAGATGATCGCAAAATACGGCAGAGAAGAAGCTGCAAAGAGAATATACTGCACGACGGATAAAGCGCGCGGAGCACTCAAGAAGCTCGCTACTGAAGAAGGTTACGAGACCTTTGTTATTCCGGATGATGTCGGCGGACGTTTTTCAGTCCTTACGGCAGTAGGTCTTCTTCCTATCGCAGTCAGCGGAGCAGATATAACAAAGCTGATGGAAGGCGCAGCGGCAGGCAGAAAGCTTGCTATGGAGAAAGATTTTGATGACAACGATGCGATGCAGTATGCTGCAGTCCGCAATATCCTTCATCGTAAGGGTAAGGCTGTCGAGATTCTTGCAAATTATGAACCCGGTCTTCACTATGTATCAGAATGGTGGAAGCAGCTCTATGGTGAGAGCGAAGGAAAAGATCAGAAGGGTATAATGCCTGCAAGTGTTGATCTTACAACAGATCTTCATTCAATGGGGCAGTTTATTCAGGATGGTTCACGTATTATGTATGAAACAGTCCTTAATGTTGAGAAGAGCCGTAGAGAACTTACAGTAGGCAAAGAAGATACAGATCTTGACGGACTGAATTACCTGGCCGGAAAGAGCGTTGATTTTGTAAATAAATCAGCAATGAACGGAACAGTTCTTGCACATACTGATGGCCGTGTACCGAATCTTATGATCAAGATTCCGGAACTTGATGAGTTTGATCTTGGACAGCTTTTCTATTTCTTCGAATTTGCGTGCGGCGTGAGCGGATATATCCTTGGTGTGAATCCGTTTAACCAGCCCGGTGTTGAGAGCTACAAGAAGAACATGTTCGCACTCCTCGGAAAGCCAGGCTATGAAGAGCAGAGAGAACAGCTGATGAAGAGATTATAATGAAAAAAGCGTCAAAAGCAGTTATGATGTCTTACTTGCAGCAATGCGAATGTTTCAAATGAAAATAAGAAATGGAGCAATTCGTATCATATAGTAAAGTAAAAAGAGGATCACGGAGTTGATTTTTCCGTGATCCTTTTTTGTACAGATATTGTAATATTATGCAGGTGTCAAAAGCAGCAATTTATTATGATGCTACGAATTGCTTCGCTTCCGGTTGACACTTACATCATAATATCATGTATCCGCCGGAGTCTTTGATTTTTTATTTTTTGCGCGAAGACACTTGCCACAGACACCGGTAAAGCAAATGATATGATCTTCTATCCTGCCGTCAAAATTTTTTCCGGCAATCTCATTGATGCTGTCGATGTTATCCATATCAAGATCGATGACGCTGCCGCATTTCCTACAGTAAAAATGATTATGCGGTGATATGTCAGCGTCGAAATGATCGATACCGTCTCCGACACGAATCTTCTGGATGCGCCCGATAGATGTCAGAAGCTGAAGGTTTCGGTATACCGTGCCGAGACTGACATTGGGGTATTCTTCTCTTATATTTGTATAGACAAAATCAGCTGTAGGGTGGTCTTTTCTGGTAGTCAGAAAATTATAGACGGCTTCGCGCTGCCTGCTGTATTTCAGTTCTGCCATATTATTTCCCTCCTCATCATATGATGCTACGAATTGCGTCGCTTCCTTCGGAAGCTTGCGCAATTCTGTAAACACTCGGAATCCGTTGATTTGCTATGCAAATCACTCCTTCCTCGTGTTTAGGCGTGTCATAAGGTCATTCTGCCTTTCATGCAAGCATGAAAGCAGTATGACTTTTGACACTAGCGTCATCATATTAGTAATTATTACTATTATAGTGTAATATGATGCATGTGTCAATTTATGAAGCAAATCTGCGGATTCTTACAAATCAAATCTGCAAAATCCTACGTTTATAAACGGTTCACGCGAAGCAGTTCCTAACATCATAGCATAATATGTACTTTTGATATTCAGGCCATATGATATAATAGTGTGGGTGTCAAAAGCGGCATTTGTGTCATGATGCTGCGATCTGTTGAAGATGAATAATTCAGGAGGGATCCTATGGCAAGAGATGAAATCGCAGTAGTACAGCTGTTATGGGAACTGCTTAACCGTAAGACGGGCGAACTTGGAAATGTGAGTTTTCTGCCGCAGAAACCTGCTTACAACAAAGACATAGTTGTAGAGCAGCCATTTGAGCGGAGCACGCCTGAAGAACAGGGAATATCATCTGAATATATCGCCGACATGGTAAGAGAACTTCGGAATTGCAGTGCGGCGCATATGCATCAGCTTATGATCATAAGGAATAAGCATGTGATCTACGAAGGCGGATTTTCACCATATCCGGCAGGAGTGTGGCACGTGACATACTCTATGTGCAAGAGCGTGACAAATATGGCGATCGGTTTTCTTGTGGATGATGGAAGACTTAAACTTGAGGATCATCTTATTGATTTTATAGAGCCTGAGTCACTGATAGACCGCGTAAAGATGAAAGATATCACGATACGCAATATGCTGACGATGTCGACAGGTGTCGCATTTAACGAAACGGGCGCAATTTCGGGAAATGATTGGGTAAATGGTTATTTTAGATCAAAAGTGAAATTTACTCCAGGATCACAGTTTGAATATAACAGCATGAATACATATATGCTTTCGGCGATAGTCGGCAAGATCACCGGAGTCATGATGTTTGAATTCCTGAAGCCGAGGCTTTTCGAACCGCTTGGGATAACGCAGGTATTCTGGGAAGAGAGCCCGCAGGGAATCACAAAAGGCGGATGGGGTCTGTTCATCAGACAAGAAGATGCGGCAAAGCTTGGTCAACTCTATATGCAGAAAGGTATATGGAATGGCAAGAGGATAATATCTGAAAAATGGATAGAAGAATCGACAAAACTTCAGATCCAGCCTGATAAAGATGATGGGTACGGATATCACATCTGGATGGATGTCCGTCCGGAAAGCTTCACATACAACGGTATGCTTGGACAGAATGTTCATTGTTATCCTGATATTGATACGATAGTAGTCACCAATGCCGGAAACGGAGAAGTATTTCAAGGCGGCAGGATGACAACGATAATCAGGAAATATTTCGGACCTGATTTTCATCCGGCAGACAAGCTGGAGCCTAATCCGGCAGCCTTTCATTTTCTGGAAGTGGCAAAGAGGGAAGCCGAGGGGACGATATATCGGCCTGACAGCATTGAAGGCGGCGGCTGGTCAAGAGCCAGCAGGCGCAGAAAAGATAATAAAAAAATACAGGATACGAAATCACTGCTCAACAAGTTGAACGGCGTAGTCTATAAAATGAGAGACAAAGGTGTAGGCCTGTTTCCGCTTATCATGCAGGTCGTTCACAATAATTATACAGGCGGCATCACGAAGATACGTTTCCGGCATGATGAACAAAGGCTGTTCATTGATTTTCTTGAAGGACAGGAAACGCATACGATCGGAATGGGATTTCTGCGGCCGGAGATCACACATATAGATATGAATGGAGAAGATTACCTTACATCGGTGCTCGGACGCTTTGGTACAAATGAAGACGGTGTGATCGTTCTTACACTTCAGATCGCATATATCGAAGAAGCGACCGAAAGACAGCTAAAGATATATTTTCCCGATAAAGATCATATTGAACTACATTGGGACGAGATTCCGGGAAATACGATGATAACGGATACGCTTGAGATGATAACGATGGGATCCGGCAATCTAAGTCCATTTGTTGATAAGCTGATGGAGAATATCCCGCTGAATCTGCTTAAACGCAACATTACCGGAACTATACAGCCTGCAGTAAAAGCAGACAGAATGACAGGAGAAGATGCGGATACGGGATTTGTGACAAGCACAGCAGGAATCGTCGGATGAAAAAATGCAATAAAAAAACAAACATTCAGAAAAATAAAAAGTCCGTTTCAGATAACAGGATAGAATCTGTAGATCATGATATTGATGATGTTGCAGCTATTCTTCACAGTCATTACGGAAATGAGAAGTGTTATCTGAACCATGAAAATGCGTGGCAGCTTCTTATAGCGACGATACTGAGTGCGCAGTGTACTGATGCCCGCGTAAATGTGATAACAGATAAGCTCTTCAAGAAATATCCGGCGCTAAAGGATCTCGCCGGAGCAGATCTTTCCGAGCTTGAATATGATATCAGGACGGCAGGATTCTATCACAGCAAATCAAAGAATATCAAAGCGTGCGCGCAGGCGCTCTTAGACCGGTTTGGCGGTGAAGTGCCGCCTGATATGGACGACCTCACATCACTTCCGGGAGTCGGGCGAAAGACAGCGAATGTCATACGCAGCAATATATTTGACATTCCAAGTATCGCAGTCGATACACATGTGAAGCGGATCACAAAAAGGCTTGGATTTACAGAATCGGATGATCCTGAGCAGATAGAATATGATCTGATGCGTGAGCTTCCAAAGAAGGACTGGAGTCGCTGGAATCTCGAAGTCATCGCATTTGGACGGGAGATATGCAAAGCACAGAACCCGGAGTGCGACAAGTGCTTTCTGGCACAGTACTGTAAAGCGGACATAGGAAAGACAAAGTGACAGCGGCTATCTGTTATGTCAGTCTTTATCAGTAGAATCGGTGTCAGCGCCGGTTGCAGTGTCAGCATCGGTTGCAGTGTCGGTGCCGTGTACAGTATCTGTGTTAGATGGGGTTGTCTTGTAATAGTCCATGAGGATGTCGATGATATGTTTCTTCATGACTGAATTAAGTTTTTCTGCTTCAGGAAGAAGAGAGCGTATCGCATCAGCGTTGCCCTCTGATTTATAGATCTCAGAGATCAGGCGGTAGGAACCGCTCACATCGGTATGAGTCTCGAGTGCGAATTCAAGGACATCTTTGGCTTCCGCGATATGACCCTTATCATAGAGCAGCTGCGCATATTCCTGAAGAGTGCGTGCAAGAGTAGTGTAGTTCTGATCGTAACGCATGAGCTTTTCGATATTAGGCGCGCCATATTTGAGCTTAAGGTCGGTATTTGTGATACCTGTGAGATTTACGACCTTTTCATTTGACAGATAAGTAAATCTTTCAACATATTCGGCGGCTCTAGGGTCGTTAGCGAGAGTGTCAGGATGAAGCCTTTCCATAGGAATCGTGATGAACGCGATATCATCGAGCGGTTTTCCGCTTGTCGCATCGGCTCTGATCTCCTTTTCCCAGAAGCTTTCACGGGATTTGTTACCGGAAGAATTAGACTTGTGGATCATTACAGCGAGCCATATCACGAAGACTATGCTACTTGCAAGAATGGGAAATTTCATCTATAATATCCTTTCAGTATGCGGAAGTTTCAATTTTTTTTCGGAAGGAAATAAAAATGTTCAACTGGCACAGCAAGAAAAATCAGCGGATAATATCCGCAGTTATCATAATACTAGTTATAGTCGCAATGATAGTGACTATGCTTCTTCCAGCACTCGAAGGAGTGATGTGATACGTAAGACATATATTATTGTAGTCTAATGTTGTAAATAAGACATGAATAATGATGTCTGATCTGGTAAATAAGACATGAATAATGATGTCTGATTTAGATACTATCATTTTTATTTTTTGTATTCAAGTATGCGGATCCTGGCATGGGGCGCCGGGATCTGATATATAGATGCGATGGGGAAATCTGGTTTGATCTATCTGAAAGTCTGGTAACAGGAAATGAAAAGAACAATTGGGTCGCTTTGCTTATTTGCCGTATCTGCATGCATCATGATGATGCCTGCAATGCATGTTAATGCAGAAGATACGAGAACATTCAGCGAAGGGATATATGCGGACGATATCGATCTGTCCGGCATGACTGTCGATGAGGCAGAGAAAAAAATACAGGAAAGAGTCGACGAAAGAAAAAACAGTACGATAACGCTCAATATCGTTGACGGAAAACAGGTAAGTGTAAAGGCATCAGATCTCGGACTTACATGGGGAAATGAGGCGGATCTGTCTGCCGCGGCAGAGATAGGCAAGACCGGCAATATCATCAAAAGATATAAAGAGAATGCGGAGCTTAAGAAAAATAAGAAAGTCTGCACTATCAAATACGATTTTGACGGTGATAAGATCGCAGATGTCATAAGCAAACAGTGCGATCAGTATAATCATGAAGCAGTGAATGCAACGCTCAAAAAAGTCGATGGTTCATTTGTAGTAGAAGATGGAAGTGCCGGGAGTGTGATCGATGATAAGGCTTCAGCTAGTAAAGTCTCTGAGTATCTTTCAAAAGAATGGGACGGAAAAGACGGCAGCATAGATCTTGTCGTGAAGACAGAACAGCCCAAAGGTTCAAAAGAAGAACTGAGCAAAATAAAAGATGTTCTTGGAACATTTACGACAAGTTATGGAACATCCGGTGCGGAAAGATGTCAGAATATCGCTACGGGATGCGGTCACATCAATGGGACGACAGTATATCCCGGAGACGAGTTTTCAGTATATAAAGCTATATCTCCATTTTCCGAGGAAAACGGATATGCACTTGCCGGATCTTACGAGAACGGTCAGGTAGTCGAAACGCTTGGCGGCGGAATCTGTCAGGTCTCAACGACGCTGTACAACGCCGTTCTGCGCGCAGAGCTCGAAGTTACAGAGAGACATAATCATTCTCTTATCGTAACATATGTGGATCCTTCAGATGATGCTGCGATATCCGAATCTGCAGGAAAAGATTTTAAATTTGTCAATAATTCAGAAACACCTGTATATATAGAAGGTATAACCGGCGGAAAGTCTATAACATTCAATATCTACGGTGTTGAGACAAGACCGGCAGATCGAAAGGTAGATTACGAAAGCGAAGTACTTGAGACACAGCCGTCCGATCAGAGTGTGACGACTGATGCTGCTCTTCCGGCAGGAAAATTCATCAAGACAAAGGGTCACACAGGATACAAAGCAAAATTATGGAAAATAGTGACTGTTAATGGCAAACAGACAGAGAAGACGCTTGTCAACAGCAGTACATATAAAAAGACTCCAACATCAGTCTCAATCGGTGTAGCAACAACTGATGTGAATATTTATAACGCACTTATGGCAGCAGCAGCGACAGGAAATGCAGATCAGGCGATAGCAACAGCAAATGCTATAGCCGCACAGGCGGCAGCTGTTCAGGCACAGACAGATGCAGCAGCCCAGGCTCAGGCGGCGGCAGCAGCTCAGGCAGCGGCACAAGCAGCAGCCCAGGCAGCAGCGCAGGCGGCTGATCAGGTACAGTGACCTGCATAAATCAGACCATAAGCAAAGCATCGGAGTGCATTTATCATGGAAAACGGGAAATTATCAGAACGTATCCTGAAAAGATCCGTCCTGCGACAGTTTCATAATGATAATCTGGAAAATAAAATGAGAAGCGCAGCCGTGGGGAACGACTGTGCTTTTTTATGTTCAGAAGGCGGTCCGGAGACTGCCGTAAACACTCAGACTGTATGTTTTGGCGGCAGCAAAGCAGGATTCTATGCGGTGATGCAGGCTGTGAATCACCTTGCGGCAGCAGGAGCAGTGCCTGTGGCTATATCTGACAATATCACAATGCCGGCAGATACAGACGAAGCGCAGCTCAAAGAAGTAGTGGCCGGTATAAAGAAAGCCGTTAGTTACACTAACGCGGCTATCAGAGGGCAAAATAAGGAACGGGACAGTAAAGAACTGCAGAATAAGGAACAGAATAATAAAGAACAGAATAATATAGAACAGAAAGATAATGATGATGGCAGCATTGAGAGTGTAGACAGCAGATTGGGTGTGATATGCGGGCACACCGAGATAAGCAGCGCAGTCTCTGCGCCGGTCGTAAGTGTGACGGCATTCGGGAAAGATATGAAAGGCATTTTATTTGCCAGATCAGAAGAAGATAACATGCAGAGTAAGGCTTCAGGTCAGACCGGCACATATATAAAAAAATCAGAAGTGAAAATGAGACCCGGACAGCAGATAGTG
>JAGPKJ010000163.1 GCA_018053995.1 Lachnospiraceae bacterium
TATATGCATGCCGGGGCTTACCGGTATACAGGTCGCCGCAAATCTCCGCGACGAACATATCGATATTCCAATCATATTTCTAACTTCTGCAGCTGATTATGCACTTCCCGCATTTTCCGTACATGCCGCAAGGTATCTTCTTAAACCGGTAAATAAAAGAGAACTTGATGAAGCTGTTGATTTCATCATGTCCTCTCTTTCACAAAAACATCCGCAGCCCGTAATACTGCGCACATCGGAAGGTTATGTCACAGTTCTACGTGACAGCATTGTCTTTTTTGAAACGCAGAGAAACTGCACTATCTGCCACTGCGGGGACGGGCAGATAGTACGTACCGTGATATCAATGTCCGATACTGCTGAGCTTGTAGCCTCAATGCCGGAATTCATACGCGTCGGTGCTTCATTTATCATCAATTTTACAAAGATTCGCAGTTTCGATAAAAAGAATATAGCTATGGCTAACGGAGACGTCATACCTATCCCGCGTCGTGCCTATCCGGAACTCAGACAGGCTTATGTCGATTATTACTGTGAAAACTGATATATATCACGCCCAGAGTATCACCGAAAGTACGAACATCCCCTTATCAAGTGTGAACCTGCAGTCACCGCCGATCTTCTCCGTTACTGCCTTTATGCTCTTCGTACCCATCCCGTGATCATCGCTATTGCTTATCGGCATTCCGTCTTCAAATGTCGGAGCAGTATCATACGTATTCTCTATCCTCAATATCATATTTTTATCATTATTTCTCAGATCAAAAAATATCTTTCTTTCACCCTGCTGGCACTTTGCGGCAGCATGCATCGCATTTTCCAGACCATTTGATATTATCGACGTAAGATCGACATCCGATATCGCCAGATCTTCAGGCACATCCGCAGATATCTTGAATTCTATTTTCTGCTCGTCCATCTGCGCCGCATAATATGAAATGATCATATTTACCGTTTCATTACAGCAGAAACGTTTTGTGGAAGTGCTGATTATATCGTCATCGATATCCTTTATAAAAGCGATTATCTCATCGTCCTTTTTCTATCCCGCAAGTGACGCGATAGCAGCAAGGTAATGACGCATATCATGACGGAGTCTTGCTGTTTCCATTTCCTTCGTCTTGGTGATCTCTATCTTATGCATCGTCTCATCCGTCTTAAGTTTCAACATCTGATTACGACGCAGCGTCTCACTCTTCTCCTCATATTCCTTGAAATAGACAGTGCAGAAGTACAGGTATGATATGCACATCAGAAACGGAAGAAACTCATAGACCGCCGGATCATTGCTGTACAGGAGCTTTGTATATATCGTCGAAGCATAATCGAAGATATAATACGCCGCCGGCATAATTGAAAATATCAGGATTGTCTTCGTATCCCTGCATAATATAGCCGAGATACTGCGCGCCGCATATTTTATCAGAACATAAAAGAGCGCCCATGTCAGACTTATACGGATCACATAGTATACGATCTCGCTATTCGTGAACGTTTGTCCTAAAAGTCCTACCCATTCCGAAAGTGAACAGCAAAGATATGCCGACACTATCGCGCTTACAGCCGTAAGCGCTTTCTTCTTAAAATAAAATATAAGGAGAAGTGCCAGCGGCAGATGCATCATGACCGGGTATAATCCCTGTATGATCCATTCTATCGGTGAAATGTACATCGCAAACTGTACGACCGCTGTCACCGCAAAATATATGAACAGGACAGTATTGTTCTTCCTATTTTGCTCTATTCCGCAGAACGCCGCCGATACAAATACCCCGAACATCAATATGCTGCTGATAAATATTATGCTTAAGATAAGATCTGCCATCCGGACTCTTCTCCTATTTTCTACTATCTACTTCTATTTCTCCTTATTTTACCCTTATTTCGCTTTCACTTCCACCGCATTATATGTGCCTATAAGGTTCTTTGGTCCATAATACTTCACCTTTGAATTAGAAGTATCGATCTTCTGCGTCGGTGATATCGTTATCTCGTAATTCTTGCTATCATACGGGAAATCGATCTTCACTGTTATATCGCGTCTCTTCGCAAGCTGTTCAAAAAATGACTTCGGAAATGAATTCCAATACTTACTTGATATCGTGACTGTTGACCCGGCTTTTGCGTTCTTTATCTTATTTGTGCTCGTAAGGATATAATACTGATACGCCGTAAGCGGCTGACGCGCTGATATATTGCCGCACTTCGTGCACTTATAGACTGCTTCGCCGTCCTCAGTCTCAGTAGGCTCCCTCTCAACGTCCCACTCGTAATCATGGTTGCAGGCAGAGAAATTCGCCGTCTGATTTTCAGTATTTACATGATTTGTCTTTATATGATTTGTCTTGATAATCTTTGCTGTCGTAATCCTATCTGTCGTTGATTCCAGCCACATCTCACAATTGTCAAAATCAGTAAGTGCTGTTCCATTTATTGTAATACTTGATGCATTTACTAGTGGATTTGTACTCGCATCTGCTATATAAACACCATTACTATTTTGTACCATTAAGTACATCCCTGACGAAGCGCCACTTACTTGTACAGATGTGTCATCTGCACTGAAAACTGCCGCCTCAGATCCATTACTGGCATATCTCAAAGTATAGGTATTGGCTGTCATCGCACTATTTACTATATCTCCAATATATGAAGATGATGCTGCTTTCGCAGAAGATGCAAAGATTACAGATGACAGATTCAGGTTCACAGCGGGCACTACCGAGACATTGGTTGCATACACATAACTGGAGCCAGATCCAGGAAGCCCATTTAAAGGATTCCCATCAAGAAAAACTATGTATACTAGATCGGTTGCAGTACCGTCTATTGGCGAGCGTAACCATAAAAAGTTCGTTTGAAAACCATTTCCTGCGGTCAGCTTGTTAATATATATCACTATATCAGTATTTGCTCCCACGAAAAATTCGTAATTTCCATTGAACCCATAATCTGGAAGATAAAGTTTGGATGTAACAGCAGAACCATCGACTTCTCTTGTTCCCGTCTGATCATATTCCAATGTTTTTACAGTAACTGTCTGCATCTTATCTAATTCTGCATTATTAAAAGATAGAGTCCGTATAATGGTGTAAATTCAAAAAAACTTGTTTGATCTTTAAAACAAAAAAGTGAGCACATAGCTCAGTTCTCAGCTTATAATGTTAAGCACGACCAAAACACAAAGGAGAACAAGCT
>JAGPKJ010000072.1 GCA_018053995.1 Lachnospiraceae bacterium
ATGAATAGGCAGGATAATGACTGCGGGGATCAGGAAAAATATATCTCTTGATAACGAAAGCAGTGTAGCCTTGATCGGCTTCCCGATAGACTGTAGAAAGATACAGCTTGATTTCTGAATACTTCCGAGCAGTATACCGCCCAGATATATGCGGAAACACAGCACTGCAAATCTAGTATATGTCTCGCCTTCGCTTCCGAAGATACTGATGATCTCTTTCGGGAACACTTCAAATAAAAACATCGCGACCGCTCCTACTATCGCAGAAGCTGTAGCCACAAGCTTATATGTCTTCATTACCCTTTCGTATTTGCCGGCACCGTAATTGTACCCTGCTATCGGCTGACCACCGACGGCTATTCCGACTACGATCGACACTATTATTGAGAACACTTTCATTACGATTCCAATAACTGAAAGCGGTATATCTGCTCCAAATTCGGATGCTGTCCCGTATCTGACCATGATATTATTTGTTACCGCACAGACGACAACGATCGATATCTGCGTAATAAAACTCGAAATACCGAACAGTGCTACCTTACCAAGCAGTTTGAGATCCGGTATCCAGGAACTCTTGTCAAGTCTGAATGACTTAGGATGAAAGAAATACACTATCGTGAAAATGCACGAGACAGCCTGACCTATGACAGTCGCAGCCGCCGCTCCGGTGACTCCCATATGCAAGATAAAAATCGACACCGGGTCGAGTATCAGATTGATCACACATCCGATGACCATAGAGATCATAGAATATGCCGGACTCCCATCAGCTCTTATTACTGCATTCATTCCTGATGTAAACATGTAAAACGGGATACCCAGAAGTATCACCCTCATATAATCTCCGGCTAACCCTATGCAGTTATCCGTTGCTCCGAAAAATCGCAGTATCTGATCTGTATATATAAATCCGACAATACTGATGATCACTCCGATAACTGTGATAGCTGCGATACTGTTTCCAATTGCATGCTTTCCGGTTTCGTGATCGCCTTCACCAAGTGAAAGACTGTATTTCGCTGCGCACCCGTCTCCGATCAAAAGCGAGAATCCAAGTGCTATAACCGTTACCGGATATACAACATTAGTCGCTGCGTTTCCAAGATAACCAACACCTTGCCCTATAAATATCTGATCGACGATATTGTACAGAGCGCTCACGAGAAGCGACAGTATGCATGGTACCGAATACTTCAGCAGCAGCTTTCCTATCTTCTCTTCTCCAAGCGGATTTACGGGTCTGACACCTTCACTTACCTTTGTTTCCATCTTTCTACCTCTTTCTTTGCAAAATAAAAAACGCGTAGCCGTTTTTAAACCCGGATATGATCCGGAAACGACTTCGCGTTTTTTGAAAACTGATTATAACACGAACCACTCATTTTATCAAAGTTATATCACCCCGTTCCTGTCACGAACCTGCTCTCTCTCCGCCATTATCGCAAGTGCAGTAAGGAGCGGTTTAAAGTGCTCATCAAATACTTTAAGTACAAAGTTGTCAAATACGATATCGTGCATCTTGAGTGATATCTTTTCGCTAAGCGTCCCAATCAGCCTTCCATCCATATATACGGCATAATTATCCCCTATAGTTGCCGTTACCTGTTTCATGACAAGTTTGCCTTCTACCGTCTTCATAGAAAAGATATCATGAGAAAGCTTAACTTCCTGCCGTATGCTACCGTATTTTTCACCCATGCTGTAAAAGTCATAATGCGGAAATACATGTATAAGTCTCTTGGATATGCGGAACAGCTCGCTTCCGTCATGCGAATCCCTTATATAGAAATTTTTGAGTGGGACCGTACCTTCAAGATCATAGACATTATTGCCATCCATATCTACAAGATGATACTTCTGCCCGGTAAGTTTGAATCTCTCATCAAATACATACATGCTGCCTTCCGGTTCCGTCTCTGTATCCCCTTCGGTCCATGATGCTATCCCGGTCTTTACATAATTTTCAAACATAGCCTGATACCTGGCAGGATACGTCATTGCCGCGAGATCATATATCTCTCCAAGCTCGTTATTCTTTCCACCGACATTTTTATGAAGTCTGTGTTCCTCTATATGAGTCTGGTCTATACACTGCTCATTCTCATTTTCACCGAAAAAGAAAGTACCCATCTCATAACATCCATATAGAAATGTTCCATTTTCTGTCGGTCCGTAGATCAGACATTTCATTCCCCCGGGATTGATCGTTCCGACCCACGGTCTGCCAAACGGAGTATCCACATCCTTGAACTTATTGTAAAGCTTGTCTATATCATCCTCCATGCCTTCAACTATCTGCATGCCATCGATCATAGAGTTGTAGCCGTTTACATATGCAATGATAAACATTGCTATCCCTTCGATCAGAAGGATAGTAAAGACGAGCGCACCTCTGAAACTAAAATTATCAGCTGCAAGAAAGCGGCATGAAGCATAGATCAGACCGGCTCCATATGCACATAACAGGATCTTGAAAATAACACTTCCTATTTTCCCAAATGGTTTGTCAAATGTGATCGCTATGACATATGCGCCATACATAAATAGCGCAATCGAAATAATGACGACCACGTATCCCCATATGCTTTCTCTTCTTCCTGACAGCGCCAGAACCGCATGACTCAGTAATACTATCACTATTCCCCAAAGTCTTTTAATATACTTATTCACTGTTTTCCCTTTCCTATATACATGATCAGAATTTAGACAGGCACTTATCGCACCCGGAACTTTCCCGATAAAAAGATCAGTCATCAAGATCCCTGTATTTGTCATTTACCCAGGTTACATTTTTCATATACATTGCGATCTTATCATACAGCGCAATATCCGTATCAGATTTCGGAGTATCTATCTGAATATAAAACCCTTTGCCATACCAGTGCGAAAGCTTCGAAGTTACTGTACCTATCTGTTCATTATCATTATTGTATATTATCTGCGAATTTTCATCCGTATGATAATCTTTCAGTTTTCCTGCTGAATCCAGAAATACGATGCGATACTCATCATCAATATATCGCTCCTGCGCATACCCAAGACATTTTCCATCTGCGTCAAAGTATTCCCATGTGGTGCTGCTCACTACGCTAGGGTCATCACTCTCATAATCCTTGACTTCATCAACGATATAGAACAGCACTTTTTTATCAACAGAGACTGTATATTTTTTGTGACAAATCCTGATTCCTCAACATATCCCGCTGTCTTATCATCTGCTGATATGTTCGAATAAGTATTTACATCACTAAGATTGCCGGTAAAATAAAGCTTTTCTGCATTATTCAGTGCCTCTTTTGCTTCGTCCCCTGACAGCTTTGGCTGTTTGTTTCCGCATCCCGCAATCGCAAGTGTGCCCGCCAAAAGCAGGCTTATAAAAATACCAGATCTTTTCTTCATTTTATCACTCTCTCCGTTCTCAAGGTATTCCTATCTGCTATAGCAATTCGCATATTAAAAGACCTATGAGTATTAGATTCACAGGTCTTAACACTGACCATGATATCACACTTATTGCTACGCCATATCATGTTTTATCATTATGCATCGCAAATTTCATCAGAACATGTCTTAAACAGGCTCTAAATGTAATGAAAACTTATTTGGTTGGTATATTTCTTTCTTTTTGATTCATATATTAGTATAATTAATATATGCAACTGAAACTTATGTGGATGATAAAAAAGGGGGTAGATTTGATATGATGCTATATAATATAATTTATTCGTTATTAGGTTCTGCATTTTCATCCCCAATAACATGGGTGCTTATTGTTGGTGTTGTAGCGATCGTCGCAGCAACAATCTTTGCTGTTGTGAAAGCTAAGAAGAACAGAAAAGAACAATAAGTGAATTCAAAGACAATGCCAAAAGTCTGCCGGCTCTCATACCGGCAGGCCTTTGCCTGTCGGAAGAAGGTCATTATGACACATACAGACATATATTCTTATGTCTTGCAGCTGCTCCCGTTCTTATGTGCAGGGGCAGCTTTCATTTACGGGATCATTCATTACTTCAAAAAAGGGAAAGCGTTATTCATCCAGCTTGTCATTTGCGCCATGGGATGTATGATGCTTCGACGTCTTTTCTCTCTTGTCTGCCTGCTGACCGGAACATCTGTGTCTGAAGGGTTCAATGTGGGTTATCTTGGCGAACTTGGATGTTACCAGTTCCTTTTCTCAGCCAGTTACGGACAGATGGATGAGCTTGTCGATTGCAGAGAAAAGAGCCTCAGAAAATACCGGTTGATGTCCCTGATCTCACCAGTGATTGTTGCTGTCTGCTATGCATTTATTTTGGCTTCTCCCCTTAGCATAGAGAACCGCATAATTGATGGTGTCCTGACTGCCATGATGATGCTGAGCGTGTATTATCAGACAAAGCAACTGATAATGCCTGATGTCGAGTTCGGAATTCTCAAGTCAATAAGGCCTTACAACGCTCTTGCGATAGGGATGACGCTGATCACTGAACTCGGGATGATATTCGCTGCATATGATCTGGCATATCTCCTAATGACAGTGACAGTCATGCTCTCTGCCATTTATCTTGTTCTTATTCCTGTATTGGGGAAAGGCGTGGAAAAATGGACAATCTAGCCGTGATTCTCTTCATTTGCATAGTAGTTCCACTTGCTCTTCTTCTGTTCCTGCTTGATAAGAAATCGAGACTTGTTGTCTTTTTTATGATTATCGGGTGTTTTATCTGTCTTTTTGTTTCTAGCGTTAACAGCATTCTTCTGGTACTTTCAGGTAAAGATCTGCTGTATGTTGTTACTACTATTACACCGATATCTGAAGAAATACTGAAAGCTTTTCCCATCCTGCTGTTCGCTTTCTCCATATCCGACGATCGCAGGACGCTGATATCAATATCAATGGCAGTTGGTATAGGCTTTGCCATAATGGAAAACACCATGATCATGGTCTCAAATGTCGAGAGCACCACTGTATTGTGGGCTCTTGTCCGCGGATTCGGATCGAGCCTAATGCATGGCCTGTGCACATCAATGGTAGGATGTGGTATTTCTGCCGTAAGACAAAGGAAAAAGCTGTTCTATACCGGGACATTTGCGCTGCTGAGTGCGGCAATCACCTTCCATGCAATATATAACTGTCTTGTCGGGTCGTCACTGATGTATGCCGGAATACTACTTCCCATGGCAGTATATGTACCTGTGTTGATTGCCGTCGCAAAACACAATAAAAAATTCATGTGACATTCATTATGAAAGGCAGGTCATACTATGAAAAGATAGCAGATCATTACTTTCCATGCCTTACAGGTGATAAGAGAATCGTAGAACTATCAATCCCTCTGTCGCTTAGAAAAATATTCAATGTCGAAAGTCTTCATAACTTCGTCGGCACTAATGAGTTCTATTATTTTGATACTATCATGAAAGATATGTCCTATGAGCAGATCGCAACGATATTTCGTGCCGGTCTGATCAGTTCTTCTTTTTTCATCAACCCGCACAGATTTTATCTTTGTGCCATTCCAATGGATAGCTTGCCGAAGCCCTGTTCTGCTATTTTTGTGATTTCTGTAAAGCAAGATTCCAACTGATGCCCTTCGCCACTCGCAGTTCCGCGTCCCTGTAATGATTGCCCGGGTTTCGCTCATATATCGTGTTTATTCCCTGTGAGCTCAGATACTTCTCGATCTCTATTGTATTGTCTTCAACTACATGTTCCATTCGATATCATTAGTATCTATGCATCGGCCGCTAAATGTAACAGATATAACTTATTTTAATTTAAAATAATTCTTGTTTAATGTAATAAGCCCATCCTTCTGCATCCGGGACAATTCCGATGACATGGCACTTCTTTCCACAGAAAGATAGTCCGCAAGCTGTTGGCGGTTAAACGGAATAGTGAATTCGTTTCTCCCCTGACGGCGCGCTTCGGCAGAAAGGTATGAAAGAAGTTTTGCACGCGTTGTTCGACAGCTGATATGTGTGAGCTTTTCATTTTCTCTGAGGCTGTTTCTTGCAAGATCAGAAAGGAGATTCTGTATCATACGGCTATGGTATGCACAGACTTTTGAACATGTGTGCATGATATGTCCGACACTCAGCCACATAACTTCACTGTCTTCACCTGTCACAACGCTGACATCCATCACAGCGCCCGGGACACACGCGAATGATTCCGCAAATGTCTGCCCAGGAACAATCCGGGTTCGGATATCCCGATTACCCCAGTAGTCTTCCTGTACCACAAACGCGCTTCCAGATAGAAGTATGCCTATTTTGTCCGGAGAATCACCGACACGAAGCATATATTCATTCTTCCTGAATTTTTCCGTTCTTGCATCCAGACAGCCCAGCATAGAATTCATCTCAGTTTCATCGATACCACTGAAAAGAATCGATCTCTTCAGTGTCTCAGAATATTTTTGCATTTTTCTCCTTGTGTTGCAAATACAACATACGTGTTTGAAATAGTGTAGTATATTTACAGTATAAAGTCAACAGTACCAGAAAGGAAAAAAGGTGAACGATATGACAAAAGTAAACAGTAGAAAAGCAGCTATCATTGGATGCGGCATGGTCGGCGCGTCAAGTGCATTCTCTCTTATGCAGAGCGGTATGTTCTCCGAGATGGTACTCATAGATGCAAATCAAAAAAGGGCTGAAGGAGAAGCAATGGATATCAGCCATGGTCTCCCATTTGCAAAGCCGATGGATATTTATGACGGAACATATGATGACATAGCTGACGCAGCAATCATAATAGTGACTGCCGGTGCGGGTCAGAAGCCAGGTGAGACAAGACTTGACCTGGTAAAGAAAAACGTCGGAATATTCAAAACAATAATACCTGAAATCGCAAAACGCGACTGCGGCGGTATTCTGCTTATCGTTGCAAATCCTGTAGATATCCTCACATACACTGCAGCTAAGCTCTCTGGCTTTCCGGAGAACCGCGTTATGGGATCAGGAACAGTACTTGACAGCGCGCGCCTCAAATATCTGCTCGGCGAACACCTTGATGTCGATTCACGTTCCGTCCATTCATTTATCATCGGTGAACATGGTGACAGTGAGATAGCGGCGTGGAGCACAGTAAATATATCCGGTGTTCCGCTAAATAAGTTCTGTGAGATGCGTGGTTTCAAGGATCACGAAGAATCAATGCACAGGATTGCCGCAGATGTGAAGAACAGCGCATATAAGATAATCGAAGATAAAGGTGCGACATATTATGGCATAGCGATGTCTGTGAGACGCATCTGTGAGGCCATAGTGCGCGATGAGAAATCCATTCTTCCTATATCAAGTATGATGCATGGTCAGTATGGGATTGACGGTTGCGCGCTCAGTATGCCTGCGATTGTAGGTGCTGACGGCGTCGAGACGCTGATACCGCTCGAGCTTGATGATGATGAACTGTCAAAACTACATAAATCAGCGGATACTCTAAAAGGAGTGATCGCTGACTCCGTTGATCGATCATAAGCTGCACTAAACTACATACACCTATTTTGGAAGCTTTCTCAAGGTAATCCGACACAATGTTAATTGCTAATCCTTATCCTCATATTCATAATCTCTGTTCCAATACAGACGATAATTGCGGATGACCCCGGCAATGCATAGCGCTAAAAGTCCCAGCAATACAAGCCATCCCGCTACGGAACTAAATATTTCAAGACTCCTGGTCGAAACGATAAATAAGATCCACACTATCCCCGGCCATGAGATATGCAATATCCTTAGCCATTTCTTTTTTCCATAACGATATTTCTCATCGATATTAGCCGCATCCTTGCGCGTGCATGTTATCACTGCAACCGGTATCTTTCCCCCGGTGTAATTTCTTTCAGCAGTATATTCGATCCCGTTCAACGTAAAAGTATCTTGATAAGCTTCAGCCTGCGCACCATACCGTCATCATATTCACGGTAATCACTTACTTTATTACGCTCCGGTCGGATCAGTCCTTCTTTTTCATAGAATCTGATATTCCTGCTGGAAATACCTGTTTCTCTTTCAACTTCCTTGATATTCATCTCTGTTTTTGCCTCCTCGTAGTGCCATAGTAAGCCTTACACCTTGTGGAAGGTCAAGCTGAATTTTTGAATTTCAAATAATACATTCACCTTTATCTTTATTCATGTGATAGTCTGGCTCAGTTCCATACTACTCCTTCACAATATCATGCCTATCATCGTTACATATCACAAATTCAATTCGACTTTTTTCGACTTGGCAATCCCAACTATGACATTACCGTTGATTTTTAACAATTCGCCATCTTTGCAATTCACATTCAAACACTGCCTGTATTCATAATCATACTTGGTGCCGACATGCTGGAAATATGTGGTCGCTCCCAGAGTGGTATCATGGTCATTCTTAAACTTCATAATATCGCCTCTTCCAAACACCCACGTAAAATCGTAGGTACCCACCGGGATATCCCGACCTACAAGGTAGTCCCCATTGGGCAGTTGATTCTTTCCGAGGGATACCGGCTCATATTCATAAAACTCCTCGGTATTGTTCGAATACCTAGCTGCACTTTCAATAGCTGGATCTATTGCCAACTGAAGGAGGTGATCACAGAGTTCCGTACCGGAAGTTGCTTTGACGATTTCTTTCTTGCCATTCTTATAGGTGATACTGAATTTAATCTCCATGCAAGTCGGGACATTACCTCCATCCATAGCGATGGCACGACTATCTCCCAATGTGGAACCAATACTAAGTCCCCAATTGCTTTTTTCTTTGTATAACTGCGTCTGCTCCAAAATCACCACAGAACGAATCTTGTCAAAATCAATACTCTTATTTGTAAAGAGACCCATAAAATCACCTCGCGATGTCTTCCATTTCCAAATAATCCTTTCATAATGTCCTATTGCCAATCTTCTCCACCACCAAAAACTGCAAGGTTATCAATAGGAATCTGTTCTCAAATATAATCCGTTATATCAATATCTTCAACAATTATGCCACCGCACAAAGAACCGGATATTCTTTTCTCCATCTGGTGCAGTTGCAGTCAACTTCCAATTTTCAATATCCACATTGATATCTCAATAATAAAAGGAAGGTGGAAAAGCTTGGACAGATATACATTCTTCATAACATCGCTGATAATTGTTCTGATTCCCGGAACCGGAGTCATATACACGATATCAACCTGAATACTGCATGGTAAAATGAAGCAAAAGGATTCTTTGATTTATCTGAAAAAGGAAGTGCTTCATCAACTGTCGTGCTTCCGCAGGGAAGAATATGTACCTTAATCATTACCGTTCCTTTCTTTGTATTATGTTGTTACATCCAATTCCATAGAGCACATTCTCATAATCAGCGTCCTCTTTATTTTCAATTGATAAGTAGTAATTATTGTCAAAATTAAGGTGCGCCTTATTGTGTCTCAAAAATCTTAATCCACGGATTTTAGTCCCAATGATCTGATTATATTCATTAGACAGATCGATTTTATCGGTGGCAGATACACCATTCATACAGTATGGATCAATGATGGCATCTACATATTTGCTTATAACAAGAGGAGTCTCCCCACACCAAATAATCAGAAAACCAAACTGATCGTTTTTCTTACCACCAATTTTCTCTATAGCTGTAACAGTTTTACCGACACATGGGCGAAATGAGCGGATTCCCTTATAGGGTCTATTATTCTGAGCCCTTTCGATCATTTCCCAATAGGCTTCATAGATATTAGCATCATCATAGTATTCCAACGTCCAGTATGCCAGCTTAGAGCCGATACTGCTAAGCGTTCCCTTTTCATCATTTTCGTGATCATAAAGTTCAAGAGAACAATTAGCCCCTGCATCTAACAATAACTCAGCAACATCAAGTATATATGGTCCCAATTGTGGTAGCCAGCAAAGCTGATTGAGGCTTGCCGCACCATTGATTTCATCGTTTGCTTTAACATCAAATCCATTATCAATGAAGATCTTGGTAATTTGTGCTGCGTTTTGCCCATATTTCACATCTTTTAAGGTGTAAGTTAACATAGAGTCATGATCGTCAAGGTTATTGATTGAATCACCCATGTCAGCAATCAGCTTATTCACATGCTCCCAATTAATATTCTTCTGTGATACCTCACGTGCAAGTTCATCCATTAGTCTTTCTCCCTAAAGATCACAAATAACTATGGCTTTTGCGACACGTTCCCTACCCTTCTTTATTTAAAGTATAAACTCACTATCGCCAATCGTAAACACGGCAATTCAGCACTGACGATTACGCTGCAGTAGGGATTCGAACCCCAGAGACCTGTTAAAGTCCAGTACGTTTTCAAGACGCCACCCTCAACCATCCGGATCTGCAGCATGTTTATTATTTTATAACAAGT
>JAGPKJ010000073.1 GCA_018053995.1 Lachnospiraceae bacterium
CGCCAGGGCCATTACTCAGCATAATGCCATCTGGATTTGACTCAATGATCTCAGATGCAGGAGTTGCCGCCGGATATACCGTCACATCGCAGCCGCGCATAGCAAGCTGCCTGATGATGTTCTTCTTAAGACCGAAATCCATGAGTGCGACCTGCAGATGTCTGCCGTCTGCCTTGCCACTGCATGCCGTGCCGTTTCCTGCTGCGCCGCCGACCAGTCCGTTCAGTTCATGTATAAGTGACGGTCTCATCTCACGGCGTCCATCGGCATAAGCCTCCGGATCAAATATCGCACTGCCTGAAACAGGTCCGTTGTCCGCAAGCGTCTCGGAGCCTTTGACAACATATTTTTCACGACATGTGACTTTCTCTACGACCTTGCCTGTCGTATATGCCTTAAGCTTCGAAATGACTTCGTCAATTTTGTAATTTTCATCAGTCGTGATAAGTCCGTTCATCGTGCCATGTTCGCGAAGGCGTATCGTAAGCGCTCTCGTGTCGATGCCTGCTATTCCCGGAATGTCATATTCCTTAAGAAAATCCTGGATTGTGCAATCACTTCTGAAGTTGCTCGCAACCCTTGACAATTCTCTCACGATCAGCCCGTCAAGCCATGGTCTTACCGATTCCATATCGTCACGGCAGATTCCGTAATTGCCGATAAGCGGATACGTCATGCACACCGCCTGTCCGGCATATGAAGGATCTGTCAATACTTCCGGATAACCAGCCATCGACGTGTTGAAAACGATCTCACTTACCGCGTCGCGATCAGCACCGATGTGGGTGCCCTGATATACGGTTCCGTCCTCCAATATCAAGAATGCTTTCATTGTTTTCTCCCTTAACTGAAATACTTGACTCCGGCTTCAAACACTTTCATGTCCTGCTCACCGGTGATATTTATAGCAACATGATCGCCACGTCTTTCGACATGAGCCATCTTACCCAGGATTCTGCCATCCGGTGATGTTATACCTTCAATCGCACAGTATGATCCGTTCACATTCCATTCCTCATCCATAGACACATTTCCGTCAGGATCACAGTACTGCGTTGCGACCTGTCCATTTGCAAATAAAGTGTCTATGCATTCCTTAGGAGCAACAAATCGTCCTTCGCCGTGTGACGCCGGATCTACATATACTCCGCCCGGCTGCGCAAGCGCAAGCCATGGCGAAAGGTTTGACACGACTTTGGTATATACCATCTTCGAGATATGTCTGCCGACCGTGTTAAATGTAAGCGTCGGTGACTGCTCATTCTGCCCTGTTATTTTCCCTGAAGGAACAAGTCCGAGCTTTATGAGTGCCTGGAAACCGTTGCAGATTCCGAGGACAAGCCCGTCTCTTTCATCAAGGAGTCCCTTTACAGCATCCTTGATGCCCTGATTCTGGAATGCAGTTGCAAAGAACTTCGCGCTTCCGTCCGGCTCATCACCTGCTGAAAAGCCGCCCGGGAACATGATTATCTGTGACTGCTTTATCGCGTCTATATACTCATTTACGCTGTCTCTTATATCTTCTGAAGAATTATTCCTGAATACTTTTACAAGAGGCTCTGCTCCTGCGCGCTCGAAAGCTCTCGCACTGTCATACTCACAGTTCGTTCCCGGGAATACCGGAATGAATACTCTCGGTTTTGCAAGTTTATGTGCACATACATGAATCTCTTTAGCCTTGAAAATAGAAGACTTGACTGCCGCATTACCGTTTGGATCACCGTAAGCATCGCATGTACCTTTGCCTGCTGCCTCAGCCTCTTTTGCCTGTTCTGAATGATAAGGGAATACCTTATCGAGTTTCTTCGTCCATGCATCAAGTGCCTCGTCGATCGTTATCTTTACTCCTGCATATGTAAAGCAGCCGTCATCCGTAACTTCGCCAAGGACTACAGCGTCCAGCGCTCCTGTCTTGCAAACTGCTGACTCACTGATTGCAACACCATCTCTGATTCCTGCAAACAGCGGATCATTCATCTTATCAGCCGGAACTTCTAATATGATATTTCCTGTTCCGTTTCCGAAGAGTTCCTCTTTCGAGACACCATCTGCGATACAGAATCCCATCTTATTTCCGAATGCCATCTTTGAAAGCGCGGCTGCAGCTCCGGAACCTTCGACTACATATGATGCAACAGCTTTGCCGCCGTCTACAAACGCTGTGATCTTGTCGAACAGATTCATGATCACATCATACTTCGGAAGATCGTACTCATCCTTCGGAAGCTTTATCATAACGAGCTTGTCTTGGGCCATCTTCATCTCCGGAGTGAGCACGTGTCCTGCCTTATCTACGTCTACAGCAAATGAAACGAGTGTCGGTGGAACATCAAGTTCGTTAAATGTTCCTGAACTTGAATCCTTACCGCCGATAGCCGCGATACCATATCCTATCTGCGCCGCATAAGCTCCGAGAAGAGCTGCAAGAGGCTGGCTCCATCTCTTCGGCTGTTCGTTCATCCTGCGGAAATATTCCTGGAATGTCAGATGTGCTTTCCTGCAGTTTCCGCCGGCTGCGGCTATCTTCGCAAGTGATACTGTTACGGCATATGATGCTCCATGATACGGGCTCCAGCTTGAAAGGTACGGGTCAAAGCCATAACTCATCAGCGTAACCGTGTCAGTCTTTCCTTTAAGGAGCGGAAGTCCGGCTGCCATTACCTGCGTTTCTGTAAGCTGGTATCTTCCACCATAAGGCATAAGCTCACTTTCAGCGCCTATCGATGAATCGAACATCTCGACAAGACCCTTCTGTGAACATACATTAAGATCAGAAAGGAGTGAGAGCCATGCGCCCTTTACGTCTCCCTTATCAAGTGCAGACTTCACTGCCGGTTCTGCTATCTTATTAAAATAGTCATCTTCCTTTACAGGAGCATCGACTTCAGCATCATTTTCCTGATGAGCACCGTTCGTATCAAGAAATGCTCTTGAGATATCAACGACTTTCTTTCCTCTCCACTTAAGAACAAGTCTCGGCTCTTTAGTAACGACTGCTGCTTTTACTGCTTCAAGATTTTCATTATGTGCAAATTCAAGGAACTTGTCGGCATCCTTTGCTTCTACAACGACTGCCATTCTCTCCTGTGATTCAGAGATGGCAAGTTCTGTTCCATCAAGACCCGCATACTTCTTCGGAACCTGGTCAAGATCGATATCAAGACCATCCGCAAGTTCTCCGATAGCGACTGAAACGCCGCCGGCTCCGAAATCATTACATTTCTTGATTATCTTACTTACTTCAGGATGTCTGAACAGTCTCTGAAGTTTACGCTCTGTAGGAGCATTTCCCTTTTGAACTTCAGCTCCGCATACTTCAAGTGACTGTGAGTTGTGAGGTTTTGAAGCACCTGTTGCGCCGCCGCATCCGTCTCTCCCGGTACGTCCGCCGAGAAGGATTATGATATCTCCCGGATCTGAATTCTCACGTCTTACATTTGCACGAGGAACAGCTCCCATGACTGCGCCTATCTCCATACGCTTTGCAACATAGTCAGGATGATAGAGCTCTTTTACATAACCAGTCGCAAGACCGATCTGATTGCCGTATGATGAATAGCCCTGGGCTGCGCCACGGACAAGCTTCTTCTGTGGAAGCTTTCCTTCAAGCGTCTGTGATACAGGTGCCGTAGGATCTGCCGCACCCGTGATTCTCATCGCCTGATATACATAGCCTCTGCCTGAGAGCGGATCTCTTATAGCTCCGCCAAGACATGTTGCTGCACCACCGAAAGGCTCGATCTCAGTAGGATGGTTATGAGTCTCGTTCTTGAAAAATACAAGCCATTCTTCTTCCTTTGGTCCGTTTCCTCTGTCAACTTCTATCGGAACGACTACCGAGCACGCGTTGTTCTCATCGGATTTCTCCATATCATTGAGCTTGCCGTCCGCGCGAAGCTTCTTCATTCCGATTATCGCAAGATCCATAAGGCAGACATATTTATCATCTCTACCCTTGTAAAGTTCCTTCCTTGCACCCAGATACTCATTGTAAGTATCTTCCATCGGTTTCTTATAATATCCATCGTCAAATGAGATATTTTTAAGTTCCGTCGAGAATGTCGTGTGACGGCAGTGATCTGACCAGTATGTATCGAGAACCCTGATCTCTGTCATCGACGGGTCGCGCTTTTCTTCATCTGTAAAATAAGAACGGATGAATTCAAAATCTTTATATGTCATTGCAAGGCAGAGCGAATCATAAAGCTTACGGAAATCCTCATCGCTCATAGTCCTGAAACCACCAAATATCTTGACGTCTTCAGGATCGTTATACTTTATCTCCAGAGTTGCGGGCTTTTCCATGCCTGTCTCACGTGAATCTACGGGATTGATGCAATATGATCTGATCTTTTCGAAATCATCGTCGGATATCTTTCCACTGATGATATAAGTGACTGCTGTACGAATGATGGGAGTTTCATTTTCATCAAGAAATCTTATACACTGGACGGCCGAATCGGCACGCTGATCAAACTGACCTGGAAGGAATGAAATGCTGAATACACGGCTTCCTTCCGGAACCTCGATATTCTCACGATATAATGTATCGACCGGAGGTTCAGAAAAAACCGTTGTACACGCTTTTTCAAATATACTGTCAGATATGTTCTCAACGTCATATCTGATCAATATCCTCACACTGTCTGCTTCTATTCCCAGATAGTTTCTGATCTCACTCTGCAGTTCTTTTGCCTTGACTGCATATGGGGACTTCTTTTCGACATAGATTCTCTTTACGCTGTTCATATGGCCTATGTTCCTCCTTGTCGCCGATACCTGTTAAATTGTCTAAAATATTATAGATTGTGCCTGTTCTCTTTTCAATGGTAGTTTTATATAAAAAGATACTCCGAATCATGCGACCCGGAGTACTTTTTATTCTCCTGATGAAATTCTCTTTAAAAGATACGATATCTGTGAATCGACCATCGCCTCGGAAAGCCCTATCGTCTGAGAATTTATTCTCATTCCTGAAAGAGCTAACATTATACTATAAGATGCCTCAACGGGATCCTGACAATCAAACTCCCCGTTCTCATTTCCTATCTCTATAAGTTTTGCGATAGCCCTCGCCCCGCCTTCAAACTGCCTGTGCATAAGATTCTCCTTGCGAGGTTTTCTATTTCCCAAAAAATACTCATACGACGCCATAGATATGTTATCTCTGCGTCGAAGCAGTTCTTTCTTCTGTTCTTTCAAAAAAAGTCCAAGTATATCAGATGCCGATGCATCCTTCGTAAGCTGTCTTGTGAACACATTATCTGTCTCTTCGGCATCAAGCTTCAGGATCTCTGAAAATATCTCTTCTGTATCATGAAAATAAAGATACAATCCGCCTCTGCTTATTCCGCAAGCATCAACGATATCTTTCATCGTCACATTCTTGAAACCTCTTACTGAAAACACCTGTCTTGCCGTATCGATTATAAACTTTCTCTTCTTTTCAGATTTATCGCCCATTAAACTACCGTTCCGTTCTATTATATTATTTTCTCAGTATGTGGGTATCATCATGTGATGATATCACATTCACTTATCTGCTGTTCCATCCCAGTAATCGATATTCTCTTTCATCTTCCTGATAACGCCTAAAAAAACTCCGTTTCTGACCCCTTCGGACCACACGCGTCCCTTTGTCATCCCCTCGTATATATACTTTGAAAGGATTCCTGTCAGATTATCCATATCGATGATCTCCGATGAAGCAATAAGTCTCTTTTCATCATCAGCTGTCCTTAACCTGTTCCTTGAATAGATATAAAAATAATTTCTTGATAAAAGAGTCGTTCTCTGAACATCTTTTACAAACGACATCAGTGTACCATCATATACCGGAAATGTCATCGAATTTGAAGAAAGATCCTGTCCATCATATTCCTGTGATGTACTCTGACCCACCTTCGTTTCCAGCCACGGTATATATCTTACGAGTATCTCAACATCTGATCTATACCGTTCTGCCAGTGTGCGGCAGTAATCCCCATTATCTTTAAGGGCGCTGTCTCTTCCGAATTCCGATAATGATCCATGCGCAGAAAATGAATCGTTATTCTCCATGATCACAGATCCTCCTAACATCACCGCCATCTACAGTCAATGACCCGTTTCCATCATGGCAAGTTTGACTGCTCCCATGATACCCTGCTTGTCGTCAAGACTCTGGCAAACGATAAAGCTGTCGAGATCTTCTATTTCCCTGGTTCTGATATATCCGTTCATATGAGCCGCAAATTTCTTTCTGATCAGTGGAAGTATCTGCGTCTGATGCATAACTCCGCCGCCAAGTATTATCCTCTGCGGTGAAAGTACCATCGTGTAATCCACTAATGCCTGTGAAATATACTCTGCTTCAAGATCCCATACTTCCGGGCGATCCTGAAGTTCAACTCCTGCTTTGCCCCAGCGTCCCTTTATAGCTGATCCGGATGCAAGACTCTCTACACAATCATGATGGAATGGACAGCTACCCTCATATGTATCCCCGGTCTGACGTTGCAGAAGTACATGTCCACCTTCTGGATGCATCATCCCGTGCATCAGTCTTCCATCTGAGATAACACCGACTCCGACGCCTGTGCCAAATGTTATGTATATGCAGCTTCTGAGTCCTTTTCCTATTCCCCAGGTATATTCTCCAAGAACAGAACCGTTTACGTCGGTATCAAATCCTATCGGCACGCCAAGCTCCTTAAAACATCCAACAACATCGGTATTCTGCCATGCAAGCTTCGTAGTAGAAGTTATAAACCCATATGTCTCTGAGTCCTTATTAAGATCTACTGGACCAAAACAGGCAATCCCGAGCGCATCTATATTCTTGTTCCTGAAATAATCAACAAGTTTCGGCAGTGTTTCTTTAGGTGTTACCGTAGGAAACGATTTCTGTTCGAGTATCTCTCCGTTTTCATTTCCGATAGCGCATACCATCTTTGTTCCGCCCGCTTCAAGTGCACCGTATCTCATAATTAATCTTTACCTCCAGATTTTTCATATACCCCCAAATGACTCTTACTATGATAGCATGAAATTCCGTCATGGTAAACTTACTATTGCCATACAATGCAAAAAAATGCATATACTAAACAGCCGTTAATATTTGCTAATATATTTTTATTAAATAGCATTTTTTAAGTATATTTAATGTTTTGTGGCTGTTATCGGCTAATATAGTGTTATTTATTTCCACTATAGTTGTAGACCATTTTCAAATCTTCGGATAATATAAGTTTTAACTTGACGTACGGAAGTCAAGTATAAATAATATTCCGTATAGAATTCCCCTTTTACACAGGCAGAGACCTGAGCCGCAAGCTCAGGTCTTTTGCTGTCCGGAAACATTCGCACAATTCGAATTACTGCTCCTCACTGCCATGATGCTCGTCACGATTTCATTCGCACAAGAACCATGTGCATAAAAAAAAGATTGAAAGCATCTGCCTTCAATCCTGTATCTATATATCTAGCAGGGGAAGAGGGATTCGAACCCCCATGAACGGTTTTGGAGACCGTGATACTGCCATTGTATGATTCCCCTGTATATGGAAAGCTGCCTGATCACTACCTTCATGACTCACGTGCAACGAATCGTATTATATCACACCATCTGTATTGAGCGCAAGAGTTAATTCCACTATCTAATTGTACGCAGCTCCACTATCTGGCGTTGTACATAATCCCATTATCTGGCGTTGTACAGTAACTGCCCTGAATCATCAAGTATATCTGCATCTATCCCCTGTTCAGACATCTTATTCACTGCATCGAATGCGGCAACCGCATTAAATCTTCCCTTTATCATATATGGCAGACTGTCACATACATCCAGCAGTTCTTCCGAATCTGAATCCGTCATAAGTCCCGCGAGGATAACTGTAAGTTCATCTTCATTTTCCGGTTTGACACTATTTATTCTGATAAAGTACTCGCCGCTCTCACTGCCGCTTTTCCTGCTTGCCTGATTTACAGCGCTTACTGCACTTATGGCATTTGAAATAAGCTTTTCCGTCTTCGTATTATTCTCTATGATCACTTCTTCGGCAGATGCTCCGATTATCAGTTCTCCGTCAGAACCCGCACTGTATGATACGCTAACTCCGCACAAGGCATTACATCCATCTTCTTTTGCCTGACTGCACAGTTCAGAGACAAGTCTGTGAGTGGCTTCCGATGTATGCCTGATCTTTTCTCCAGCATGCTCATCTCTATCAGCATGCTCATTTCTACCCGCATGATACACAGATCCTTTTTCGATGATGATCGCTGAAGAGATGATCCCTTTATTTTCTAAAATATGATATTCGTCCGGACAATTTCGGACAAATGTCATCACATCATAATCACATTTCATCTGACTCTCCCGACAGAAATGATCTCACCACTTGTGCGGGTGGTCAGTTCATATTATTCAGCTTTCTCGCAGCTGTTCTTAGTTCATCTGTATTTGCGCGAAGTCTGTCGATAAGTTCTGCAGTCTTCTGCGAATTCTCTGCGCCTTCAGTTGCCGCATCCTCAGTTCTCTGAGCTGAATCAGATATTCCTTTCACCGCGCTTCCAAGCTCACGCGCTTCCTGTCCGAAATCCGATACGAGTTTCCCCATATATTCTGCGTCGCCGTCATACGCAGCTACAGTCTCATCAAATTCATGAAATACTTTTGATACATCACTTGAGATAAACTGCATAAGTCTTGACGCATTATCTGAAAGATTTGCTACAGCACCTGTAACCTTACCTGTTATCTCCTGGATATTTGTTGCGGTTTTTTTCGACTGCTCGGCAAGACTTCTTATCTCGTCCGCGACTACTGCAAATCCCTTACCGGCTTCTCCTGCGCGCGCCGCTTCTATCGATGCGTTCAGTGCAAGCAGATTAGTCTGAGCAGCTATGCCCATGATCGATTCTGTAAGGTCATTTATCTGATCAACAACTTTTGCGTCCTCCAGCGCTTTATCAAGACTCGTGTTTATTTCCTGCTTCACATTGTGTGTATTCTGATGATTCTCGGCAGCGATATCCTTTGATTCCTTGGCACGTTTATGAATACTCTCTGCCTGCTTAGCACCATCCTCCGATCTTTCCGACATTGAGTCTGCCGATTTTTTTATCACACGTACCATCTCACTGATATTTTTCCCGGATGATACATTTTCGTTCATTCCATTATCGACGATTTCCATTGCGCTGCCGATCTCGCTGATCGCCGCAGAGATCGAATCGATCTGTGAATCGATATCCGTCAGACTGTTTTTTAGTTCATCTTTTCTTTCATTTTCTTTCTCTGCATTTTCTGCAGATCTGATTCTTATCTGCTCTATGCTCTGAGCAAGTCTCCCCAGACTGTCACTTCTGCCCATCATCTTCTTTGAAACCTGTACGCTGTAATCTCCCGATGCGATCTTAGCTACGTTCTCCGCAAGAATCGCCATATCATTTTTTCCTGAATTAAACACTTGTGTAGCCCCCTTATTTTTCGCAAAATTTTGATGCAAATAGCACAAAACGATTCGCAGCATCATACAATAATTGCTGCTTTTACACCCCTATCATTATACCGACTGCATGTTCATTTCACAATAGGATCCACAAACCTTCTTGTTCATTTCACAATAGAATCTACAAACCTTCTCGTTATATCTCTGGGGCGTGTTATAGCAGTTCCAATGACCGCAGCAAAAGCATTTTCCGCAAATACTTTCTGAAGCTGCCCTGTCTCCCATATCCCGCCTTCTGCTATCACCGGAATGCTGATCTTCTCTGTCAGTTCATGCAGAAATGCATAGTCCGGTATCTTCTTATCCGCAGTATCTGCAGTGTAGCCGCGAAGAGTTGTATCCACAAGATCGAAGCCTAATCTTTCAGCACGTATGCCGTCTTCAATACATGAGCAATCAGCCATAAAAAGCTGATTCGGATATTTTACCCTGACCTCTGTAAATAAATCTTCCAGACTGATTCCCCCGGGTCTCTTTCTGTCTGTTGCATCAAGCGCGATTATGCAGACTCCGGTTTTCACAAGCTCATCAACCTCTTGCATCGTCGGGGTGATATAGACTTTGGAATCTTTATATTCTTTTTTAATGATCCCGATTATCGGAAGATCCGTCACATGCTGTATCGCACGTATATCTTCTGAAGTATTTGCCCTTATACCGACAGCGCCGCCTCTAACAGCAGCATCAGCCATGTGCGCCATCATCTCCGAGCCATTAAGAGGTTCATCAGGACGTGCCTGCCACGAGACTATGACGCCTCCTCTTATTTGCCCAAGTATCTGCTCACGGCTCTTATTCTCACGATTCGCTATTCTTCTCACGCTGTTCCTCAT
>JAGPKJ010000074.1 GCA_018053995.1 Lachnospiraceae bacterium
CAAATCCCATCATGATCGCAAGATTTAACATCGTCGATTTTGGAGTATACATCTGGCTGTCGAACATATATATCTGCTCAAATGTCAATTTATAGGAATTATTTAAAGCTCTCTCATTTTTTACGATATCTGATTTCCCGTCGTCACCCTTGTGTTTTTCTGTGTATATCTCAGCTATCTTGGCCGGCGTGCGTCCCTTGAATATATCTGCCGCGTCGAGTCCGGGAAGTCCGCTTTCAACTATCGTACGGATCGAATCAAGTGAATCCCCCCGATCTCATAGAAGTCATCGTTGATCCCGACTCTTTCAAATTTAAGGACTTTTGCAAATGAATCACAAAGAGCCTGTTCAATCTTATTTGTCGGAGCTTCATAAGCTTTTTGGTAAGTCCGGTTATCAGGCGCTTTAAGCGCTTTTCTGTTCATCTTTCCATTTGGAAGAAGAGGGATCTGATCTATCTTGATAAAATACGCAGGAAGCATATAGTACGGAAGTCTCTTCTGCAGCTTTGCCCGCACATCATCTATATCGATGCTGATATCATCCGTATAATAGGCACATATGAACGACTGTCCATTATCACTGAATCCCTTTGCCGCTGCCCATCCTATATGCAGAACGTCTTTGACCGCGGCTTCGATCTCCGCCGGCTCGATACGGTTTCCGTTAATCTTGATCATATCGTTGCTGCGTCCTAATAGGACAATGTTCCCATCCGGAAGTCTCTTTACAAGATCTCCGCTGTGAAACATACCATCCACAAATGCTTTTGCATTTTCATTTGGAAGATTTATATATCCTCTCACATATGGATCATCGAAGCACAGTTCGCCAACCTCACCATCACTTACCGGTTTCCCGTCTTCTCCTATAATGCTTATGTTCAGGTCAAACTGGGGCTTTCCGATCGGGCATGTATCATATGCTTTATCAAGCATAAAGATACCCACCGGAAATCCGCTTTCACTCATCGCATATGTATTATATATATCGATTCCATCAACATACAGGTTATTTGCGGGTTCGCTTCCTGTGATCATCTTCTTGATGTGATATCTGCCGCTTCCATATAGCCTCCGTATATATGATGGAGAAAGAAAGGTTATATCTATCTTATTTTCTTCAAAAAAATTACCTAAAAGAACAGGATTCTTGATCGTCGAATAAGATGCTATATACATTTTGCGACCTTTACAATACAGCAGTAACTCGATAAACATCAACGATGCTACAAAATTCATCGGAGAAAGAAGAGCAGCATTTTCACATCCATCACCATAAGACTCTCCATTATAATTAAGTGCTTTTATATTACGTTCAATATTTCCATATTCATGAAGAACGCCCTTTGGATTTCCCGTTGTACCGGACGTATATATCGCATATGCAGCATCATGATCATCGACATTTTCATGCCCCGTGAGCATTTCGCTGCACTGAATCTTTTCCCAGTTATCTTTATCAAGGACGATCTTGCACGCACAGTCTTTTCTTATATACTCTATCCTGTCCGGCGCATAATTATCTTCAACTACAGTAAATGCCGCGCCCGCTTTCCAAATGCCTACCATCGCAATCACAGGCATGACTCCGCGCGGAAGGCATATCATGACGATATCCTCTTTTCCTATACCTTCCGATTTCAAATATGAATAGATCTTTCCGGACATTACGTCGAGTTGCTCGTATGTGATTCCGTTTTTGGAAAAATCATCAAACAGTATCGCTTTATCGGGATCGGTTTTGGCATATTCCTCAAGTTTCTCAATGAGAGATTTCATCCATATTCTCCTTTTATTCTGCGGTTGCAGATCTTCAGCGGGTCAAAGATCTTCCGGTGCTTTGATGTCGTCTCCTACAAGATCATAGATCTTTTTAAACGCATCCCGATTCCTGAGTTTGCTGCCGAGCGACGTAACCACGGCTGTAATCTTGTCGCCGCCGATATCATCAGCAAATGTCTTGACCGCAGGCGGCATCGTTCCTGCCCACAGCGGAAATACTACGACGATATCATCGTTTGTACCCGGTTTCTCATAATCTGCCGGAATACCCTTGCCGCCCATTGACGCGGCTCCCGCCTTCATATAGTTTATCTTGCCACTCCAGTCCTTATGGTCGTCTATCTGTCTTGCTTTTGTTCCGTGTTTTGCCGCAATATCCTCAGCGATCTTCTTGCTTCTTCCCGTTCTTGTAAAATAATATACCTGCATGATCTGTCCTCCTGTCTGTGTCTGCATAACCTAATCATATCTGCTATCCAGAATATCTGCTATCCAGAATACCTGCTATCCAGAATACCTGCTATCCAGAATATCTGCTATCTATCATACCGCAACCTGCTGCCATTTGTATAATCTTTATAAATGTAACACTTAATAGGATTCTACATAATCCTTGTAACCTTATATCCATATCAATTCGAGTTTGATAACGACCGAGTGCGGCATCACGAAAACCATCTGTTCAAGCCGCTTTGACACCTCATCAGTGTAATATTTTTCTCCACTGCCCGCGCCGCGCCGCCGAGTGATGAAAGCTCTGTCCAAAGCCTTGATGCTGCAATTGTGTACGACGCATTAGATGACAGTTCATGAACAAAATCCGCTATAGTCTTACCACCAGCCTTGCCGTCAGCATTTTCGTCATTAGCATTATACCCGTCAGCATTTCTGTTGCCGGCATTTCTGTTGCTGGCATTTCTGCCGCCCACATTCTCTCCATTAGCGGCGCTTCCTTTCAGAAATTCCGAAAGGCTGACGACGAGTCCTGCCCCATTCTCTGCGATGCTTCGCGCGTTATACTGGCGCTCGAAGATCCTGCCAGGACAGATGAGCTGCGGCACGCCGTACCTTAGACCGTCCATCACTGAATTCTGTCCACCATGATTAATGAATACTGATGCACGTGGAAGAAGTTCTGAAAAATCAGATGAATGCGCGACATGGATATTTCCTTTATCGAAAGGTTCCACGCCGCTGCATGAGACAAATACTTCCGGATCATCCGCATTTCCGAAGGCTCCGGTTATCGTACTTATAAGCTTCTTCGCCGGGATCGTTCCGGTTCCCATATAAACTACTATACAGCCACGACGCTGCTTATCATTCTGTGCTGTTTTGTTTTTCATATATTCCGAATCAGAATCATTCAATGAACATCCACTGCTCTGCCCACTGGCTTTGCCGTTCATGCATGCCGAACCTGCACCAGATATTTCCCCTTCAAACGGTCCGGTAAATAAAACATTCTCCCCATCTACCGGCTCAAGCTCTCTGCTGCTCGCTACTATCCTAAGCGCAGCACGGTCAAAAAGCTCAAGTGTCGATGAAACCTTAGAAATCCCAAGTTCTCCAAGAAGCCTGTTAACACCCTCTGCATACTGCGGCGATGAGGCATAAGCTGCGCTCGCCGGGTAGCTTACCGTGCAAACAAGTTTTATATTTTCCGCAAGCGCAGCGATAATCGCTGGAATGCTGAATTCCGAATAAACGATATCCGGCGCGAAATCCCTGATCGCTTCGCGTTCCTGCTTAACAGCTCGCGCAAGATATGGATACGATGTCGTTCCTGTTATGTGAAGAACTTCCTCGAAACTGTGAACCGTCTTTCTGCCGATGATTCCGGTCTTTTCGGCAAATGGATATGTGCGCTTCGCGATGAATCCCGGCATTCCAAACGGCATCGGAATATCAAGCGGATATTCTTTTGCGCCTTCTATTTTCCTGAAATTAATATCATGAGCTGCGCAGACTGCAGTCTCAATGCCCACTTTCATGCATTCGGATGCAAGGATCCCGACTCTCTTAGATGGACCTGCCGTGCGCGCGATGGCACTCATAGGTGAAAACAGTATTTTGCGCAATATAATCTCCAACTCTGTCCTGTCACAATAGATACTCGTAATATAGAAAATCTATCCAGCCTGTGTTACCGGCATATAGCTTCTGCCTGCCACTGTACCTAAATCCTGCCGATTCGTACATATGCTGCGCGGGCGCATTTGTCTCTATTGCATCGAGTCGCAGCGCCTTTTTCCCGCGGCTGCGGGCAATACTTTGCGCCTCTTCTATAAGGTGTCTGCCGACTCCCTGTTTCTGATAATCCGGACTCACCGCCAGCAGATGCAGTTCCGCTACTTCCGAATCCGAAGCTTCTATTTGCCAGGAAATATTATGGTATTCCTCATCCTGCATCAATTCGACAGCCATCATGCCTGCTATCTTTTCATCTGCCTGCTGCCCACATGAAGTCTTTTCAGCGGCACCCTGTCCATCGTCTACCAACATGTACATCGCGTCATCATTCAGGTAACGCTCCAAGTCGGTGTCGTCCGGATGAATATCCTTTTTCCACTGCGCATACTTTCCCATGTCCGGTGTCCTGTCGATAAGATCATAGTAAAATTCCCTTACACGACTTAGATCATTCAGACAAGCCTTCTTTATCTTCATACTGCGCCTCACTATGTTTCTTCTATAGTTTCTTCTACAATTCCTTCTCCATGCAGATCGAATTTGGCATATCCGCATACTGTCCATAATTTGGAATCACCTTATATCCAAGTTTTTTATATAGATGGCATGCCGCCTTCAGCGGTGCTCCGGTCTCAAGGATGCAGTATCTATAACCCTGCTGCCGTGCTTTATCTTCAAGCCTTCCAACGATCTGGCTCCCGAGTCCGTGCGAAGCAATATCCTTCGAAACAAATACTCGCTTCAGTTCCGCATGCTCATCGTCGTACCGCTTGAAACTCCCGCATGCCACAGGTTTCTCGCCATCATATACGACTATCGCATCATGGATCATTTCTGTTGTATTATATTTTGCGTAGACATTACGCTGAAACTTCCCGCCGACAAGCTCTTCAAGTGCCTTATCAAGTTCTCCGCACAGATATATAAAATCCTTGTCATTGCCATCTCGGTCTTCAAAAATAAGTTTCTGTTCCATGTTCCGGCACACACTTGCGCGGCTATACCGCTGTCCATACCTGCAGATGGCTTCATCCGTATATTTCTTGATAAAATCAGTCTTTGCATTTGTATACGCGTCACGGTCATGTTCGTATCTCTTTGAAAGCGAGATCTTGAGTTTTTCATATTCTTTTGCAATATCCGGATTATCGTTCATGTAATCGCGAAAATATAGTTCTCTGTTATCTCCATACTCCCGAAGATGCAGATGAAAGACTTTTGCTGCAAAACCTTCCTTCGTATAGCCTTTGTTAAAATCGATCGACTTCTCATCTTCAGCATGACACAGATAATCATGTTTTAACAATGACCGCTTGATTTCACTGAAATCACTTATCTCCGACTCAACAAGAATATCAACTATCGGTTTTGCACAGATCCCATTTATCGCTGTTGATCCGATGTGGCTTATTATCGCATTATCCGGAAGTATGTTGATAAGGAATCTTTCCTCTTCATTATATTGATCATTCCACTTGATATCATGCTCTCTTATGATAATCGGGAACAGCTGCCACAGCTCTTCAAGTGTCATTTCCGAAAGCTCTTTGCTCATTTTATTATCCTCATATGTGATCTGTGTTCTTTCACTTCGTGACATAATCTTACAAAATCATCGTTGAACTTTATCAATGGCGTCAACTTATAGAGAAATAGTCAATCACTCCTAGTCAATATCCTTTATATCTATTAACTTTTAACTAATGATATCTTTACCTTGACTACTCACATTAATCCTTGCAAGTCATCTTTCTGACATACTCCTTTGTTCCTGCCTCAAGCCTTCGCTCATCTGTAAGCACAAAACCGTGACACGCATAGAATCTCTGCGCATCTTTATTCTTCTCAAGCACCCACAGGCATCGGCAGTGCTTTTCTTTGACCGCAAGATCCATAAGCCTGCTGCCAATTCCTTCATTTTCAAAGAAAGGGTCAACATACAGTTCTGCGACTTCGTCCCCCTTTATATGAATCATCCCTTTTACAAATTCATCATCGTAGACCCAAATCCCATCAAGTGTCTTCGGTTCATCAATGTATGATTTCGCTACAGGGTATACTTGAATCTCGCCAAATGAGACCTTATCATCATGAAAGATCCTTCTGTAATTCGTTCTTTTAGTAAATACAAGAATCTCCGCGATCCTTGATGCATCACGTATTTCAGCTTCTCTTATATTTGTCATACATGTCTTATCCTTTTTATATGCTTTTTATATGCTTTTGCCACCATACACGTTCTCTGCCTCTTTATAAAATTCTGCTATCATACACGTTCTCTGCCTCTTTATAAGCCTTCAGCACCGTACACGTTCTCGGCATCTCTATATGCTTTTAGCAACGTACACGTTCTCGGCATCTCTATATGCTTCTGCCATGATTCCTTCAACATCAGCTCCATAGATATCAAGCCCTTCTGCTTTGATGCAACACGTCTCCGGAATCCCATAGAGCATCTCACAAAGCGATCTTATATAGCCATATCCAAATTCATCTGAAAATATCGGTCCTCCCGCAGTCGTGATATATACAAGATGCTTCGCGTTGCAGAGTCCGACACGCTCTCCCTTTTCTTTATACATGAACGTTACGCCGCACACATTTACGTTCTCAATATAGTCCTTTACAAGTGCGGGAAATGAAAGATCCCAGAATGGTGCTGCGATAACGATCTCATCTGCCGCCGCAAACTGTCTTGCATACCTGAACATCTCGTCATCCATCCTGCCATCCGCAAGCAGCCCATCTCTCTTATCAAGAAGCGCTTTTGTAAGTGGTTTTATGTCCTCTTTTTCCAGGTCGAGTTCGTCGATATTCAACTTCTGATCTTCTTTTATTTTCTCGAAAAGATGCTCTGCTATCTTCTTTGTTCTCGACTCTTCCCTTACACATGCGTTTACAAATAAAATATTCATGACTACCTCTCTTACTTCAAAAATCACAATATGATATATTTCTACAAGCAATCAGATTCCGCAGATTTGTCGTCTGCTGTCAGATTCCGCAGATTTCTATTCATAATAATTTGGCATCGGTGGGTCCGGATATTTTCCCGTCATGTTAAGAACATACGGCCATTTCCCACTGTCCTCGACGACAAATCCGTATATCACGCCCATATGTCTGTGCCAATGGCGATACTGCCCGAGTATAAGTCTGAACCGGCTCATATCGCAGCACTCCGGGCACTTTGAAAGCATATCATCCGTAAGTACCTTATCGTATGCGTCGATCTTTGACTTTATATGCTTGAAGTAATCTGTTATCTGCTCCCTTGTCAAGGTCTCGTCAAGCGATGGTTCCACATTCAGATCTGCCAGCGTTTTCGTATGAAATTCAGGCTCCTTATACTCCGGATCCTTCGGGTTGATATACCACCTGTCCATTGAATAGAGCATGTGATATATAAACTTCCACATCGGTATCCCGTCGTACCGCTTGTTCCAAAGCTCATCCGGCACGCCCGCAATCAGGTTCTGTGTTTCCCATAGCGCTCTCCCTGTTAAAAATCTGATATCATCACACAGCATTTTTCCGCTCCTTTTAGGCTTATACTCACTATATGTTTATGTGCCCTTAACGTTGCCATACCTTCTTTGTTACCATATCCTTAGTGTTTCCATACCTATTTTGTTGCCATACCTATCATATTCCTATACCTTTATGCCTACCGTACATGGGTTTTCGACGTTTCACTCGTTTTCCGTAATAATTTTTATCCTGATTTCTGAAGTTACCTACTAATATCTATTATTCTTGTTTAAGTCCGTAATTTTTTTTATCCTGATTTCTGAGGTTACCTACCAATTACGATTATTCGTGTTTTTGTCCGTAATTATTTTTATCCACCCCCAAAATCTTTCTGGCGGAGACTCCCTGCACTACCATCTCCATCATTGTTGCGATAAGCACCTGTTCATTGCGCTGGTAGTTTTTAAATTATAGTGATCTGAACGGCCTGTCAAATCATGGCCGATTTCTACCTTAAAACCAGCTCTCGTACATTGGATTTTAGCATTCATCTCGCTTGTCTATCATCTTTTCTATCTGCGCAGGATCCAAAAGATTCACTGTCTGAAACCTGCCGCCGTAGAAAACAGCCCAGTTATTGAACACACATGGCAGCTCTTTACGATCTTCCTGGTCTGTCTGATCTCCCTAGTCTGTCCGATATGACTAGTCTATCTGATCTTCCGGCTCTTTCTCTTCGTTTCCTACTGCAGACTCCCCACGCGTCAGCATTATCACATATACTAGCAGTATCACTACCTGCACTGCCGCGATGACTATAGTTAAAATCTGTATCACGTCAGATGTATTAAACGCTATGAAATCATGCAGGAAATGAACAAATATGCACGGAACAAGGCTCTTTGCTTTTGTAAATATGAGTGCCTGCGCAATGCCGTACAAAAACGCAAATGCTATCTGCAAAAGTGTCGCTGCGATACCCGCGCCGCCAAGTACATTCGTCAGGTGACAGATTCCGAAGACAACTGACGAAACGATCACCGCCGTCTTTACGCCCTTGAACTGCCATATATCTAACACTACCGATCTGAAATAAAGTTCCTCCGAAAATCCGACAGCTATCGAAAGAAACAGCGTCGACAATACATATGACACATCAGCTTCCGGGCTGAGTCCGCCAATGAGCCCCATAAGCGCAATGATCATCATCGGTATCACATAGTATACCTTCTTAAGTCCTTCAGCTTTCGGCTTCACGATACCCATCTCTGCCGGCTTTTTCCCTTTTATTTCCATGAAAATAAGAAGTGCCGCGACAGACAGCCACACGCACACTCCCCGAACAAGGTTCGCGTTTGCGCCTTCTATCTTCCTGATAGAGATCATAGCTCCTCCTATCGTGTAAAATAAGAGGATAACAAAACATGCTGCTATTGTAAGACCTACCGCTGATGCTGTACTCCGCTTCTTCATGATTAATCCATTTCCCTGAATATACCTGTAATATACCTGCTTGACATTTGCTTTAATTTTTGATGATACTGATCTCATGATGCAATACCATATCTGTCCCCTGCTTCTATATTTTATTCTTCTTCTCATCTATCCTATTCATTATACGATAAATACTGCCCAGCTCCTACTGTTGTAACCAAATGCTTCTTTTGATGTAATAAAAAGCCGGGCAGCCACCACTGACCGCCCGGACATATATCTCTTTCATAGCAACGTGCAGACTCTGCAGATCTCACTTCGCAAGTTCTGCTATCATCGCATCGTAATCAAGATATTCTACATCATCGACAGATATCATCTGACGCCCGCTGATCGCATCCGCAAGATTCTTATCATATCCGTCCTTATCTATATCCTGCCCGTTCCACTTGTATTCATATACTTCTTCGCCATTTTCGTCAGTCTTCAGATTGCCGTCATCATCGATAATAATGCTGTATTCGCCCTGTGCGGTCTTGACAAGATAACCGTCAAGAAACTCATAGACAACATCATAGTACGCACCTGTATTTCCGTCGCTATTCACAAGGATATTGCCTTTTTCCGCATAAGAATAACCAAGTCTTGAAAGATATGTCTCCGAGATCACGCCGTCTTTATAGACAAGAACTGTATTTCCCGTAGCCTCACAATCTCCTTCTTCAACGAGTGACGGAATGCCATTGTCGCAAACATTAATAAGCGCATATCCAACGATACTGTCATCCGCTGACCTCTGTGTAATATAATCAGAAAATGCTTCCTTCCAGCCATCATCGTTCACTGCTTCTGTTGTGCTCTCCGCTACTGATGTGCTGCTTGCTGCAACTGAGGCTGTATCGGTTGATTCAGAAGCGGCTGCCTGAGCTGCGCTTGATGATTCTGCCGATGATGATGCCACCTCACTCTGGACTGCTGTCTGTTCCGATACGCTGCTCTGTGAACCTGCCGTGCTTCCGCATCCTGAAATGATCACTGCTGCAGAAACTACCGCTGTCGCAAGATATTTGATGCTTTTCTTTTTCATATTTGCTTGTATGATAATTCCAGAAGCAAATTATCATACAAGAATTTAATATGAAAACCAAATGTAGTTTTATTGACCGCAAGTTCTTTTCATTCCTGCTTACTTCTTCGATCGAAATGGTCGTAACATACATTCTGCTTCTGTCCGACACGATAATCGCCGGATGGTCAATTGGCGAGTCTGCCGTTTCCGCAGTTAATATCGTAACTCCCGTGTTTTCTGCTATCGCCTTTTTTTCAATCCTTATTAGCACCGGTGTTGCCTTCACTTTTTCATTTGAGATCGGAAATTTTAATAAGGAAGGAGCAAATGAATTCTTCGGACAGGGTGTTATCATGGC
>JAGPKJ010000164.1 GCA_018053995.1 Lachnospiraceae bacterium
GATATGAAACGTCATTTTGCAGAGATTTCTGTGCTTGCTTCAACAGGCAAAATAGAACAGATAAAAAATTATGTGTCAGCTATGGAGAATAATCTTGTAGAATCAAGGCGGCTGGTTGATTCGGGAAATACGGCGCTTGATACAGTTTTAAATTATATGCTTCAGCGTGCGGTGGATAAGAAAATTCAGTTGAATGTAAAAGTTGTGGTTCCGAGTGATTTAAAATTATCGGCATATGATATGAATATTATTTTTGGAAACCTTTTGGAGAATGCGATAGAGGCACAAAAAGATGTAAAAAATCCAAGCATAGATTTGGAAATTAATTATTTAATGGATTCACTTGTTGTTGAGATTAGTAACAGGTGTTTACAAAAAGTGATATTTAAAGGGGGATTGCCGATTACGACAAAACAATCTGTAAGAGAACATGGTTATGGATTAAAGAATGTAAAGAAAGTGCTTGATAAATATATAAGCACACTGGATTTTGAGTGTTCAGATGAACGGTTCACCGTGAAAATATTGATGAAAATTTAATAAATTCACCTTGAAAAGTACTAATTTCGCCTTTTGTATTCGGAGTAATTTGTTTTATGTATAATATTATCAAAAAGGGAGGGGCACTATGAAGAAAAAACGCATATTAATCGCATCAATCATCTTCATACTTATCATCTGTATTGTGACTGCGGTTTTTATAATAAAGAATAGAAACCGCAGTACATCCAATACAATGTACACATATGGCTCTGGAGATGTACGATGTAATTATTCAGAAGACAATGTACTGTATCTTGATGATTCCGGAATACTGCATCTCATCGATACGGCATCAGGCAAGGACATGGTCTATTGCGATAAGCCCAACTGCACACATGAAGGATTCTCGGGCTCCAATGAGAAGCCCTCATGTCCTGCAGCTTTTTATGGTTTAGAAGGAGCCGGAACGGTGCTTTACAATGACCATCTTTATTATGTAGGAAATATGTCGGATGAAGATATGACAGTTCAATATCTGTATGTTATGGACTCAAACGGTGAGAATCGTAAAAAAGCAGCCAAATTAGAGAATGTTCAGAATGTTACGGCTGTTTTGTACAGGGATAATTATGTTATAGGAGCTTACAGTAACAGAATAGAGCTTAATGATGAAGGACAGATTGTAAATGATGATAAGCCTGAAGCCGGTATTTTTGTTATAGATCTCGATAATTACAAGGTGTATATGAGTGATAAGATAACAAGCGAACAGGCAAATATTACGGACATATATTATGAAGACGAAGTAGTGTACTATTCGACTGTGCGGTTTGGAGATGATGTTACAGAGCTGATGATAGAGGAGGGAGCGTCAGATGATGCGGAGTCTTTTGCTTATGATAATATGCTTAATGGAATATATCAATATGATATAGCAGATGAAAAGACAACATGTCTGACGGAAATAGACCATATTAACGATCTTAGGCTGTTAGATGGCGATGGTTATTATTCGTCAAAGGATGGATATTTTGTGTTTGACACCGAAAGCAGACAGACAAGACAGCTTCCGATAGATGCGGATGGAAAAACACAATATGGACCATTAAAAAAGAGCGGAGACTTTTTATATTATGCCCTTTCTGAAGAAAAAAGTGATGAAGTGACATATTATCGCTTGAAGGATGATAAGAGTGAAGAACTGATGAAGCTGTCTACTGAAAAGGCATTTAGCATTGCAAGCATATGCGGTCAGTCGGTATATGTCACATATACAAATGATAACGGAAAGTTGTGCCTTGGGGTAATAAGTCTTGATGAATTGAACAAGGGAGTATTTGAACCAAAGGAATTGAGGTGTTTTGATGATGAAGAATAGTAAGAAAAAGGGTATTTTGATAGCGGTTGCAGTAGCAGTCATTGTTGTTATAGCAGTGGCGGCAGTCTGCCTTAACAGAAAAACGGATAATGCCGGAGCTGTCAGCGAAGGCCGGACAGAGTCGGCTGATAAAACAAAAAAGTCGGATAAAGCTGATAAAGAAGAATCAGAGAACAAAAGAAATTCAGATGCGCAGGTTATAACGTTTGCTGTACCTGATATTTGTAAGATTGATAAGAATAATCTAAAGAAGTTCAACGATGCACTTGCTGCGGACGGACATGATTATGAGCTCGAAATCAAAACCTTGTCCTATGACAATTACGGACAGGCTGTTGAGGGAGCCTTGGAAAACGGTAAAACAGATATAGCATTCCTGGGTTTCGGTGATGCTGCCGGAAATAATCCGGTGTATGATCTGGTACGCTCGGATCTGGTCCTGAATCTTGATGATATCTTATCAGGCGATAAAGGAAAAACACTTTATGAGGCTTTTCCAAAGAATCTTTGGGAGATGGTTAAATGCGATAAGCATATTTATTCGATTCCGTCAGCACTTGCAAGTGGTGAGGGAGTAGTTTATGCAGCCTTCAACAGGGATTACGTTTCTGACGATGCGATAAGTGCATGGGATGGCAGCATAGACGGAATATATCAGATACTTCAGGGTGTTAAATGGGATAAAAGTGATACTCCGAGGTTCGAGTATCTCATAAACGGATATAGATTTGATGATATGCTTGGCTGTGAGATAAGAAACGGGCTCTGCTTCGACTATGATACTATGTCTGTTGGAAATCCTTTAGAGTCACAGAAATTTACCGGGTATCTGAGGGTGCTTGACCGGATGAAGAAAGACGGCTATATGTCTGATGATTTGACAAATGAGATAACATATCTCAACAATCCGGGGCTGAATGATGCTCAGATATTAAAAAATATCAAGGCAGGCAATTTTGCGGCTGCTTTATGTGTCGGTAGCGTGGATGAAAATTTCAAAAAGGACAATATCACGGTAAAGGAAGTAAAGACTTACCTTTCATCAAGGATAAACGGCTCCATCGGTGTAGCAAAGAAAGCAAAGGATGCTTCTGCTGCGATGGATTTCCTTAGTCTGTTATATGGAAATGAAAAGTATGGCAATATCCTTTTGTACGGTGAAAAAGATAAGGATTATAAGCTAAAAGATGGCATTGCAGAAGCTTGTGATGGAGGCAGTCTGGATGATGACTATCTGACGAAGTTTAGTCTTAATC
>JAGPKJ010000075.1 GCA_018053995.1 Lachnospiraceae bacterium
ACCTGTCACTGCCGCCAGATAATACTTATCCAGTGTCCGCTCACGCAGCATTTCTGATAAGATCTGTTCCCCTGTGATTGTCTTTCCACATAGGATAATGCCGCTCGTATTCCGGTCAAGCCTGTTGCATACCGACGGTCTGAAAAGTGAAAGCTCATCTTCATCCATCTCACCAGATTCAAGCATATATCCGATAAGCCATTCATTTACCGAAACATCAGTCTTTTCCGCTTTCTGTGAAAGGATTCCCGCGGGCTTATCAGCCGCTACGATATCTTCATCTTCAAATAAAATATCTATCTTATCCTTAAACTTCTTATAGCAATTTCTATATGACAAGCATTCTTCTTTCAAACGGCTGCCTGCACCATTATCTGTATTGCTACGATTTCCATTACTGTTGCAATTCCCATTACTGTTGCGATTTCCGTTTTTGCTGCAATCATCATCGTTACTGCCGTTCATGAATTTTGAGAGCGTATCGTCTGAGAAATATATCTTCAAAACGTCACCGGAACATATCTTATCTCCGGCATCAGCCTTCTTGTCATTCAGTGTTATACTTTTTTTTCGCAGCATCTTGCATAAGAAGCCGTTCCCCGCTTCAGGAAGTATCTTGTGCAGATATTTATCCAGCCGCTGACCTTCTTCTCTTGTTGAAACAATCTTCTGATACATCTCGTCCTCACTTCATGCAAGCGATATCGACAGAAGCGTTGTAGATATTCCATTTTCCGTACGTGAATGTTCTGATCCGTCATACGCTGCATTCAGCTGATCTACACGCGCCGTATATTTTGATAGATCGGTAAATATCTTCACTGTAAGATCTTTATAGCCATCTTTACCAAGCATTGTCTTCAGATGCTTTTCACAATCATTGCAGTTACATTTTTCGTATTCAGTATATCCGATGATAGTATTGCCGCTTAACGTGAGATGGCATATCGGATATGATGTCTGCTCTGTTGTAAAATACATATCATAAAAGTTGATCAGCTCTCCTGTGTGATCTCTGATCTTTTCATATGCATCCTGCGAACACCCTTTTGCTCTTATGAACATCACCATATTCACGAAGCTCTTACATGCGGGTAATAGTGCGAGCACTGCTAATATCGTCAGATAGTTCTTTTTGGTATGAGATATATATAGCCCCAGAAAGTAAAGTCCTAGTGCAAGAACAAAATAGATTATCGTTCTGGCGATCACTCTTTTTCTGTGTCCCGTTATATAGCCATACATTCCATGTTTCACATTATATTTTATTTTCGTCTTGTCATCGTTATTCATAAGATCACGTTTCCTCAGATTTTAACATAGCACAATAACTGCTTTTTAATATCAGGTTTAAGCCATTTATATCCCCGTGGCTTTGTTTAAGAGCTGAATCTCATCATCCCTTAGCATTCTAAACTCACCTTTTTGAAGTGAACTGTCAAGCGGCAGATCTCCCATGGATTCACGTTTCAGATATACCACTTCATTTCCAACAGCATATAGCATCCTTTTGACCTGATGAAATCGACCTTCGCATATAGAAAGATATATCTTATCTTTGCTGTCACCTGCATATGAAGCTTTTGCCGGAAGTGTCACGTCACCGTCACCGATGTCTACTCCAGTCTCAAGTTTCTTCATATCTTCATCGTTTATCTCATCTCTTAATTCGCAGTAATACTTTTTATATACATGCTTTACCGGGGAAATAAGATCGTGTGTGAGTTTTCCGTCATCAGTGATTATGATAAGTCCCTCTGTATCCTTATCAAGACGACCAACCGGTGCGAGCTTTTCCCGCAGGTTATCAGGCATAAGATCTATTATAGTCTTTGAACGGTTATCAGTCCTGGCAGACACATATCCGGCAGGTTTGTTCATCATATAATAGCTAAACTGTCTATAATGAAGTTCCGCGCTTTTATAACACACTTTCGTCTTATCAGGTTCGACTGCCGTCTCCGGTTTTTTTACTACTGCACCATCTACAGTGACCGCGCCGCTCCTTATCTCATTTCTTGCGGATGACCTTCCGATGGATGTGCAGTCATTAATAAATTTATCGAGTCTCATTTGTCACCTCCGAAAGGTTCAGATGATACTTCAGTTTACTGTGATCATATTGCTAACAGTGTATTCATCAAAATTGTTCCAGACTATGAACTGAACCGGGCAGTTCTGTTTTCCGTCAAGCTTTACAGTGATCGGCACGACATAGTTCGCATTTGTTCCGCTCCATACAAGTTTTTGTGAATACGTAAGTCCGCCGTCAGTGCTGTATGCGTAATAGAGAATACGGCTCTGCTTATCATATGCGCCAACATTTATAACTGCACTGTTGTGTGATGCATCTACCGATGCTTTTGCTATGCTGCATGCGTCAGGAGCTGTATAATCCGGATACTGAACTCCGTTTGCCGGAGTGATGATCGTTTTCTTATAACCGCTGTAATCAATTCCAAGTTTTGTCGATTTCAGTCCATAATACTGTGCAACCGATGTCGCATCTACGACTCCAAGCTTCATAAGCTGATCTGATGTCGCACAGAACTGATAATCTATAGGATTATCGACATAGCAGTGTTCGATGATGACACTCGGTATCCCGTATTCATCACAATGCTTTATTATTCCGTAATAATCTGCGTTACGTGCTGAATTAAGTCTTGTCTTGACGCCGCGGTTCACAATTCCCATCTGTGCGAGCGCATTTGTTTCTATATTGCCAAATGTCAGACCTTTTGAGCAATTGTCTCCAAATGCGGAAACCCAGTTCTCACATCCATATCTTGAATGATCGCCGATAGCGTTAAAATGGATACAGAAAAGGAACTGTGCTCCGGCAGCATGAGCGATATCGCATCTCTGCTGAAGAGAAAGCTCTGCGTCTGCAGTCCTTGTCATGACAACATTTATGCCTTCAAAATTTGAAAGATATGAATACATCGCATTCGCTACAACAACAGTCATGTCCTTTTCATTTCTGCCGTTATACTGCGCTCCCATGTTTGTGCCGCCATGTCCGGCGTCAATACAGATCGTAACAGGTGCCGCCGCATCTGCATGAACTGCCGGTGCAAATGAGAGCGATGCGATAAGTATTGATACTGCGCAGACTACAGAAACTACTTTAAGAAAATTTTTCATGATACCTCCTGGTATGGAACATTCGCTATCCGCGATGCTCGTCACTGTTCCATTCGTGCAAGCACGATGTAAATAGCGAAAAAAACGAACCGTCAACAATGCCGGTTCGTTTATATTTCTCATAAAACAAACAAAAAAACTTTATAGATCACGACCGTCGGATCCGCCATTAGCTGCCCCTGCATCTGAGTTCTCATCGTCAAAAGATCCCGTATTATCTGTATCTTCATTCTGACCGTTTGAAGAATTTCCGGCATCACTTAAGTCTATACCTGAAAGGTCATCTGTATCACCTACAGTCTCTGGATGAAGCTCTGCCATATCATTGTTTATAGCTTCATTGACACTGCTTAGTGAATTATAGAAGCTCTCATAATGAGCATTTGTAGAATTGAGTGTAGATGTCAGAAGTTCGTTTAAATGAGTCAATATATTCTCCAGATACTGCTGGGCTGACTCTTTAAGCTGATTAGCTTCTATCGTAGCGTTATCTACGATCTCCTGACCCTTTTTATTTGCCATGGTGATAACTTCATTGGCCTGGGCATAAGCCTGCTGCATTATCTCATTCTCATTGATAAGTTCATTCGTCTGCTGTGTAGTCTTATCGATAAGAGCCTTTGCCTGCTTACGCGCATCCTGAAGGATGACCTCTCTTTGAGCTATCATCTTCTGATATCTTCTGATCTCGTCAGGTGTGTCAGCCTTAAGATCATGAAGGAGTTCTTCGATCTCATCCTTGCTCACACGTATATCTGTTTTGGAAAAAGTCAGATATTTGCATCCGTCAATATAATCTTCTATCTCATCTATACGCTGTTCAATCTTACTGCTCATATAAAATGCCCCTCTTACAAATGTTATTTTCAGTAGCCATATTTTTTATATATCTTATCTGCGACAAAAGGCGGAACGCACTGAGAGATATCTCCTTTAAAACTTGCGATCTCCTTTACACTTGAAGAACTCAGATACGAATATTCAAGACTTGTTGTGAAAAATACCGTATCGAGCATTCCCCCTGACAACACCTTATTCGTCTGTGCTATCTGAAGTTCATATTCAAAATCCGTAATGGCTCTAAGTCCTCTTACCGCGACATGAACATCTATACTTTTCGCATAATCCGTAAGCAGACCGCTGAAAGATGCGACCCTGATATTAGGGATATCTTTCGTCGCTTCCTGTAGTATTTTAACACGTTCGTCTACTGAAAACAATGGAGTTTTGGCTTTATTGTTGAGTACGCTGACTATAAGCTCATCAAATACATCCGCCGCTCTTCTTATCACATCCAGATGTCCGTATGTTACCGGATCAAAGCTTCCCGGATACAATGCCTTCATTCGTTTTTCCTCCATAAGTGTCATTCATTTCTTCATGATAAAAACATGCTGATTAGTCTTATACTGTTTTATCCTGGTCACTTTAAGACCGAATTTATCGACAAATCCGTAATCCGTATCAAGACCCGACTCAATCACGACCATAGTATATTCATTGAACCAGGGCATCTTTGTAAGATTTGCAATAATCTGATTTTCAAGTCCTTCCCCGTATGGCGGATCCATAAATACGACATTGACTGCTTTCTCGTGTATGGAATACATCGCACTTGATGCATCAGACTTGAGTATCGTAGCCGCATCGTCCATTTTCGTAAAATGAACATTATCTGTTATACATTTTATCGCAGATTTATCATTATCGACAAAGTAACATCTTGCAGCGCCACGGCTGAGCGCTTCTATTCCCATCTGTCCGCTTCCGGCAAACATATCTACAAATACACATCCCGGAATATCGTTTTGGATGATGTTGAAAAATGTCTCCTTTATCCTGTCCTGTGTTGGTCTCGTATGCATACCGTCAGGTGTTGCCAGTGGAAGGCTCCTTGCTGTACCAGCGATTACTCTCATATCTTTCATGTTTCCTTTCAAATTTTATTTTACTTATATATAGACGTATTGGATTAACATTATTTCAGCTTTGAACCTCTGCCACCCCTGCCAGCGGTCTTTACCGTGCACAGATCTCTCTTTTTGCCATCATCACTTATCATGTGGCTTGTCTCGCCATTCCTGATATAATAGACATCGCTGACTTTATCTTTTTCCGCCAGTTTCATTGCCCTTACACCTGCAGCATTCTTTTTCTGCTGTGGTATCTGATCCATCGACATTCTAAGAAAATAACCATTCTCAGATTTGATCACAATATCAGTTATATCAGTCATCGCCATGACAGATACGATCTTATCGCCATCTTTGATCTTTGACGCCAGGATCGTGTACTTGGAAACATCAAATTCTCCTCCGTCAACTACCTTGGCCATTGATGTCTCCGTAATAAATATCAGTCTGTAAAGATTAAGATCCGACTGGCTCGCAGCATAGATGACCGCTTCTTTTGTTGAATCATATTTGCTTATATTATCGATTGGAATACCTTTATCCCTTAGCTTTGTCATCGGAAGATCGCCTACTTTTATAGTATGCAGCATCCCTGAATCTGTAAACAGACATATACGCCCGTCACTCTTGCACTTGACTATGAATCTGTTCTCTTCATTAAGAGAATCCGTGTTTCGATCAAAAGTTGAAGTATCGATAAGTCTTGCATATCCGAATCTGTCCATAAGGAAATATACATCAGATGCTTCTGCTTTCTTCTCTTCATAAACCGCTTCTTCGGCATTTGTGATCACTGTTTTTCTACTGCAGCTGAACTTGTCTTCAACTGATTCCAGATCATTTATTATGACCTGTACCATTGAATCATGCCTTTCAAGAATATCCTCATATCTATAGATATTAGCCATAGTCTCTTCATGGGCATTGACAAGTGCTTCAAGTTCCAGCCCGATAAGCTTGTACAGACGCATATCAAGAATAGCATCCGCCTGCTTTTCAGTAAAATCAAGGTGAGAAGCCATTACGGATGATTCTTTAGAACGGAATCTGATACCCTCTGTCGCACCTGTCACAAGGCAATTCTTTGCCTGAGCTCTGTCCTTACATCCACGAAGTATCTCAATTATAAGATCGATTATCTCACATGCCCTTATGAGACCTTCCTGTATCTCTTTCTTGTCTTTTTCCTTTTGAAGAAGTGTCTGATATTTTCTTGTGAGAATCTCGAACTGGAAATCAACGCTAGATTTTATGATCTCTTTGATTCCCATTGTTTCCGGTCTGCCATTCTTGATGGCAAGCATATTTACTCCAAAAGTATCCTCCAGCCTTGTCTTCTTGTAAAGGAGATTCTTAAAATTCTCGACATCCGCATCTTTCCTGAGCTCGATCACGATACGTATGCCTTCTTTAGAAGACTGATTTGTTATATCAACGATATCATTTGTTTTGTGATCTTCTGCAAGCGATGCAACGTCCAGCAGGAACTTTGAGATATTAAGACCTATCATAGGGTACGGTATCTCTTTTATAACGATATTGATATGTCCGTTCTTCCCCTTTTCTTCTTCAACTTTGCCTCTTATACGTATCTTTCCGAGTCCCGTCTCGTAGATCTCTGCCAGATCATCCTTATTAGTGACAATTCCTCCTGTAGGAAAATCAGGTCCTTTAATATAATGCATCAGTCCCCTTGTCGTTATCTCGGGATCGAGCATGTATGCCTTTTCAGCTTCTATGACTTCATGAAGATTATGAGGAGGTATACTCGTTGCCATACCTACGGCAATACCATCAGCACCGTTTATCAGCAGATTAGGAATTCTTACCGGAAGTACTGAAGGTTCTTTCTCTGTCTCATCAAAATTCGGGACAAAATCAACAACATCTTTATCAAGATCGGCAAGAAAAGCCTGTTCTGTTATCTTTTGAAGACGTGCCTCCGTATATCTCATGGCAGCAGCACCGTCGCCTTCAATATTGCCGAAGTTTCCGTGTCCGTCTACAAGAGGAAGCTCTTTCTTAAAATCCTGACTCATGACAACTAATGATTCATAGATTGAACTGTCGCCGTGCGGATGATATTTACCCATTGTATCGCCGACAATTCTGGCACTCTTTCTGTAAGGCTTATCAGAAGTGATGCCAAGTTCTCTCATGTCAAAAAGTGTTCTTCTCTGAACCGGCTTAAGACCGTCCCTGACATCCGGGAGTGCACGTTCTACGATTACGCTCATAGAATAATCGATATATGATTTCTTCATCAGTTCTGAATACTCAGTCTGAATGATCTGTTCCTTAACTGCTTCGCTCATTATCTAACCTCTTGTTTTATAATACGCTGCGTACTTATCCGCATACGTTATGCTTGCAATCTTATCAAAAGCACTATCATTACACATCCAGTTCTGCGTCATCCGCATGGTCGTGAATAAAGTCTCTTCTGGGACCTACATCCGTGCCCATAAGCATCGCTGTAACTTCTGATGCCATTCGCGCATCTTCGATCTCTACTCTTCTCATAAGTCTGTTTTCAGGATCAAGTGTAGTCTCCCATAACTGTACCGCGTCCATTTCTCCAAGACCTTTATAACGCTGAAGCGTAAAAGGTGTTTTATGTGATGATCTGTATTTAAGCAGCGCCTTATCATCGTACAGGTATTCTTCTTTTCCTTTCGATGGCATTACCTTATAAAGCGGCGGCATTGCGACATATACATGTCCATCCATTATAAGTTCAGGCATGAATCTGTAGAAAAGCGTAAGAAGAAGCGTTGATATATGTGCTCCATCGACATCGGCATCCGTCATTATGACAATCTTGTCATATCTGAGTTTTGATATATCAAAATCATTGCCATATCCTTCAGAAAAGCCGCATCCAAACGCATTGATCATCGTCTTTATCTCAGCGTTTGCGAGTACTCTGTCAATACTCGCCTTTTCTACGTTAAGGATCTTCCCTCGTATGGGCAGGATCGCCTGAAACATACGGTTACGTGCAGTCTTCGCACTGCCGCCGGCAGAATCTCCTTCTACGATGAAGATCTCACATTTTGAAGCATCCCGTGATTCACAATTTGCAAGTTTTCCATTAGAATCAAATGAGAATTTCTGTTTTGTCAGAAGATTTGTCTTTGACTTTTCTTCAGATTTCCTTATCTTTGCCGCTTTTTCTGCACATCCGATTATCTGCTTCAAATTTTCAAGATTCCGGTCAAAATATCTGACGACCTCTTCGCCTGTTACCTTCGAAACGACCTTTGCTGCATCCTGATTATCGAGTTTTGTCTTTGTCTGACCTTCAAACCGGGGATTGGGATGTTTTATCGATATCACGGCAGTCATTCCGTTACGTACATCTGCTCCTGTAAAATTACTGTCTTTATCTTTAAGTACGCCAAGCTGTCTCGCATAATTATTTATCACGGTAGTAAACATAGTCTTAAATCCGGTAAGATGTGTCCCGCCTTCTGCATTATATATATTATTGCAGAATCCAAGGACATTCTCCTGAAATTCATTCACATACTGAAATGCTACCTCGACAGTAATACCGTCACTTTCGCCCTTATAATATACGACATCATGGATTCCCTCACTAGACTGATTCAGGTCATGCACAAATCCGATAAGTCCGTCCGGTTCATGAAATTCGATATAATCAGAATCATCATGACGCTTATCTTCATAGAAGATCGTAAGTCCGGGATTCAGATAAGCCGTCTCATGAAGTCGGCTCTTTATCTCTTCTTCTTTGAATATGACAGTATCAAAGATTGTTTCATCCGGAACAAAATTGACTATAGTCCCAGTCTCTCTTGTCTTGCCTGTCACTGGGAGAAGCCCGTTCACAAGCTCAGTCGTTGGTTTTCCATATGCATAGGAATCATGATATATCTGACCTCCACGCTTAACCGTGACAGTCATTTCCTTTGAAAGCGCATTAACAACCGATGAACCTACACCATGAAGTCCACCGCTTGTCTTATATGCGTTGTTGTCAAATTTTCCGCCTGCATGAAGTGTCGTATAGACAACACGTTCTGCACTGACACCTTTCTCATGCATCTCTACCGGAACGCCTCTGCCATTATCTGTCACAGTACATGATCCGTCTTTTTCAAGCGTAACATGTATCGTGTTGCAGTATCCGGCAAGATGCTCATCGACGGCATTGTCAACTATCTCATAAACAAGGTGATTTAGACCTTTTGCAGAAACACTGCCTATGTACATTCCCGGGCGTACACGCACAGGTTCAAGACCTTCAAGGACCATTATGCTTGAAGCGTCATATTTTTTTTCAGACATCATTTACCTCTTTATCATTTTTATTAATAATACTCTAACATATCTTTAGGAATATATTTCTCTATCATTTTATTGAGAATATCTATATCTACCGGTTTCATCATATAATCATCAAACCCTTCATTAAGATAAGTCTCTTTTGCATCTGCACCCGCATTTGCAGTGTGTGCAATAATACTTGTAGCTCTCCACATATCTTCAGGAAGTTTTTTTATCATATGAAGTGTCACAATCCCATCCATTTCCGGCATCATATGATCCATGAAAATAATATCATAGTGCTTCTCTTTTATCATCGCAAGACACTTGGCACCACTCTCAGCTTCATCAACATGGACTTTAAATTTCTTCAGCAGCCCCGACACTACCAGTCTGTTTACTTCATTATCATCAACTACGAGGACTTTTGCCCCATGTGTGACAAAACGCCTGTCCTGTCTGTCATCTTTCTTTTTTACTTCACTCAGATGATCTCTGAAGTTACCGATAGGAGTATCATCATTGATCAGTTGCGGTATCTCTACTGAAAATGTGCTTCCCTGACCATATATGCTGTTGACACTGATACTGCCATGCATAACATCTATCATCTGCTTCGTTAGTGATAGTCCCAGTCCTGATCCCTCGATATTATAATTATAACTTTTTTCTGCTTCCAAGCGCACAAACGGACTGAATAATTTTTCCTGATCCTCTTCTCTGATGCCACGTCCTGTATCGGTCACGCTTATGCAAAGTATATATTCGCTCTGACTCTTTCTGACACCATTGACATTAAGAGATATGTACCCTTCGTTTGTAT
>JAGPKJ010000165.1 GCA_018053995.1 Lachnospiraceae bacterium
GGTGCCTGTCTTGCCTAGGCTTGGCAGGCACCTTTTTCTAAAGAAATAACGTCTTTATGACCGGCAGGGATTCTGCAGCAGACTGCAAAAGCGCTGCGGGTTCTGAAGATAAGATGTATAATATTAAAGTATCTTAAGTGTAACGAAATGCTTTCTTTATTAAGGAGGGAGGATACCCATATGGAAACGAAATATAAGAACAATGTCGCGGGCAAACATAATAAATGGGGATATATATTCCTGATTCCGTTCTTTGTAGTATTTGTTATTTTCCAGCTTATCCCGCTTATTACGACAATCTATAACAGCTTCTTTGAAAATTACATGTCGGGGCTTACACAGGTGGGTCCCAATTTTATCGGTTTTGAAAATTTTGCCAAGCTCTTTCAGAGCGGCGATCTCATGAAATATTTCAACAATACTATGATTATGTGGATTCTCGGTGCTGTTCCGCAGATAATAGTCTCACTCTTGCTTGCAGCATGGTTCACGGATCCTTCACTTAGACTTAAATGTCAGCAGTTTTTCAAGACAGTTATCTATCTGCCGAATCTTATAATGGCTGCTGCATTTGCAATGCTGTTCTTCGCACTGTTCGCTGATAGCGGCCCGATCAATTCGATGCTTATGCAGATTGGTATTATATCTGAACCCTACAAGTTCATGTCGCATGTCTGGACTGTAAGAGGACTAATAGCATTTATGAATTTCCTTATGTGGTTTGGTAATACGACGATCCTTCTGATGGCTGGAATGATGGGTATCGATCCGGCGCTCTTCGAAGCAGCTGAGGTTGATGGCGCAACGTCTGGTCAGGTATTCTGGAAGATAACACTTCCGCTTCTTCGTCCGATCCTTGTGTATGTTATCATAACATCACTTATCGGTGGTCTGCAGATGTTCGATGTTCCGCAGATACTGACTAACGGCAGTGGCGATCCGATGCGTACATCAATGACTCTTATCATGTATCTTAACAAGCATCTGTTCAGTAAGAACTATGGTATGGCCGGAGCTCTTTCTGTGATGATGTTCATACTGACCGGAGTGCTCAGTCTTATAGTCTATAAGATGACGGCATCTAAAGAAGTCAATCAGTAAAGGAGGGAGAAAACAATGAGAGAAAAAAGAGAGAGTACAGCGTCTGTCAATGCAAGACGTATTGTAGCATATGTTGTTCTGATCCTTCTGAGCATACTGTGTCTTTTCTGGTTTTATGTACTGTTCATAAACGCAACAAGATCGAACAGCAATCTGGCAAAAGGATTCACACTTGCGCCGGGTACATATTTCATTACAAATATGAAGAACCTGATGGCAGGAACACTTCCGATAGTACGAGGTATGTTTAACAGTCTCTTTATTGCAGCATCTACCGCATTACTGTGTACGTACTTTTCTACTATGACTGCATATGCGATCCATGGATATGAATTCAAGGGAAAGAGTATGATCTTCACATTCATCCTTGCGATCATGATGATCCCGACACAGGTCACAGCACTTGGTTTCATAAAGCTGTTGACGAAGATGAATCTGATGGACAATTATGTGCCGCTGATAATTCCTTCTATAGCGGCTCCGGCAGTATTCTTCTATATGAAGCAATACATGGATTCAAACCTTCCGGGGGCACTTATGGAAGCAGCCAGGATTGATGGCGCGGGCGAGTTTTACATCTTCAACAAGATCGTTATGCCGCTTATGAAGCCGGCTATCGCAGTTCAGGCGATATTCACCTTTGTAAGTTCATGGAATAATTACTTCACTCCTGCTCTTGTTCTTCATAAAGACAAGATGAAGACGCTCCCGATCCTTATCGCAACACTTCGTGCAGCAGACTGGATGAAGTTCGATATGGGTCAGGTATATGCGATGATAGCATTTTCTATCTTCCCGGTTATCATTGTTTATCTCTGCCTTTCAAAGTATATCGTTGGCGGTCTTACGCTCGGTGGTGTAAAGGGTTGATATAGTATTAAAAGATGGTCGGAAGCCGTGAGCTTCCGATCATCTTTTTTGTATATTATATTCACGTTCTGAACATCAGACGAAACTCGGAAGGAGTATAGCCTGTGAGGTTTCGGAACATTCTGTTGAATGCTGATATCGAAGAAAATCCGGAAGTGAGCGCAACATCAGTGATGGTCTTTTCAGGGTCGAGCAGGAGTTTCTTTGCGTATGTGATTCGGCTCTGACCTACGTATTTATAGAACGTGATGCCTGTGAACTGCTGGAATAGTCTTGAAAAATAGAACTTGCTGAAACCGGCAGATGATGAGGTTTCTTCAAGCGTGAGATTTTCCGAGCAATGCGTGTTTATATAATCGCATATGTTCATGAATTTATCCGAGTATTCTTTCTTTTTTAGTGTGTTGACATCAGCAGATACCGATCCTGCAGCGTAATTTCTTCCTATCAGGACGAACACATCTATCATCTTTGCATATATCTGTGCTTCAGACATGAGTTCATCAGTATCGTATATCTCCATGATCTCTTTAAGCATTTTGTTGATCTGACTGTGAATACCGGGCTGGTCTTCCGGCGAGATGAGATATAGAGGAGATATCATCGACATGACGCCCTCAAGCGATCTTATATGATGAATGACATTAAAATCTATCTGAAATATCAGTCTTTCACCCCTACATGCATAATAGTGATGAATAGTGCCGGGACATACGATAAGTATGTCATTTTCCCGAAGAACGATCTCTTCGTTTGAGCACTGGACACGGTAAATGCCCTTAATTGGAATGACTATCTCAAGTGAACTGTGCCAATGATCGGGATATTCCTCATATTCGATATTGTCATACAGTCTGATATTTGTATTCTTTTTATAGTTTACGATCTCGTGTGTTCCATCCAGCTTTTCTATCATGATTCGTCCCCCGCGCAGGTATATCAAACATGAAGATCAACACTCGCATTTGTAGATTTGCTATGCTGATCGCTGCTTCTTCAATGCCCATATCTGCATCATATCACATTTAGTATAATTGTTGCTAATTATAAGATAAAAAGCATGGTGAGCTGAACGGAAATAGAGGACAATTAGTGCAACTGATTCATTTTATTTTACGAAAAATTGTAATATATGTT
>JAGPKJ010000076.1 GCA_018053995.1 Lachnospiraceae bacterium
GATTATTCGGATGATATGGATAGTGCAGCCGCAGTCATTCACTGCATGTATCAGTATTACGATGAAGTTCTGCTCGCCCTGACGAAAGCGCAGGGTTCAAAATACGAGAATATCGTTGATACGTTTGTTGATGTCACACAATCACACTACCGGGTACTTATGGATAAGATGTGTGAGATGAATGGTAGTAAGAGCATTGACGATTACATTATTCATTGGCTGTCACACATGCAGATCGATGTATTTGTGCATCTCATCACACATGAAACTGACGAGAAGAAAGCAATGAAGTATATGCAGGAGATATTTAAGTATCTGCTTGCGGGCTGGAACGGTATGTTTCAGTAATAAGAAGAGGGAGTGGCGCCCCTCTTATTTTAAAACACCAACATAACACCGTTATGTCACGTATATATTCAGACAGATAGGCTAATAGACATCCGGGCAGACAGACAACCGGACAGATAGACAGATAAGTAAACGCATGGCGAAGTGCAGATCTTTACAGTCATATGGCATGCGTGAAATTGATCACAATGTGCGGATTTAAGCAAGGAGGAGAAAGATGTATCTGGAGATCAAAGGATTAAAGAAAAGTTATGGAAAGAATGGCAGTTACACAGAAGTCCTGAAAGGGATATCGACAAGCGTAGATGAGGGTCAGATGTGCGTGATCCAGGGCCGGAGCGGATCTGGAAAATCAACGTTTTTGAACTGTATCGGTGGGCTTGATATACCGGATGATGGTTCCGTAAGGGTTGATGGAAATGAGATCGTCGAGCTCAAGTCTTCGGGACTGTCTGAATACAGGAGAAAGAATCTGGGTTTTATTTTCCAGTTCTATAATCTTGTACCGAATCTTACTGTCAGGGAGAATATTGAAGTATGCGAATATCTGACTAAAGATCCGCTGAAAATAGAAGAGCTTCTTGAAACACTCGGGATGACGAAATATCAGAACAGCTATCCATCGCAACTTTCAGGCGGGCAGCAGCAGAGGTGCGCGATAGCAAGGGCACTGATAAAGAACCCAAAGCTTTTGCTGTGCGATGAGCCGACGGGAGCGCTTGACTCGAAGACATCAAGGGATATTCTGGCACTTCTTGAGAAAGTCAATAATGAATACGGAACGACTATGCTCATCGTAACACACAACAATTCGATAAAGGATATGGTCCATAAGGTGATCATCATAAAGGACGGCGAGATCAGCAAAGAATATGAAAATGAGAAGAGGATACCTGCCGCAGAACTGGAGGATCTATAAAATGCAGAGAGTGCTTGGAAAGAGGGTATTCAGACAGCTTAAGGAGAATCTCTTCAGATATCTGGCACTGTCAGCGCTTATCATATTAGGCATGTATCTTGTCATAAGTATGGTAGGCGCGGCGGAGACAGTGATCCATGGAACTGCGCTTAGCGAAGACAGAAATAGAGTAGAAGACGGCGAATTTACACTTTTTGTACCGCTTAGTGATAAAGAAGAACAGACACTTAAGGATAAGGATCTTGCTTTGGAGAAGCTGTTTTCAATCGAATGTACGAGCGTAAAGGGAGGAACACTCCGCTTATTCAAGAATAGAGAGAATATCGATCTTGTCGAACTCGATGAAGGCACGATGCCGACGAAGGATTCGGAGATAGTGATCGAAAACAGGTACTGCAGCAATCATTCTCTGAAGGTTGGAGATACCATAAAAGTTGGAGACAGTGAATTTATCATTTCCGGTATCGGAAGTTCTCCGGATTACGATGCTCCATACCAAAAGCTGGGCGATATCATATGTGACAGTGATCAGTTTGGAACAGCATTTGTCACTGATGAACAATGGGATAGGATGCAGCAGGGCGGAAACTCGAAATCTGTTGTAGATTATACTTATGCGTATAAGAGACTGTCGTCGGATTCGATAATTGACGATGATCTGAAGGACAAGCTGAATGAACTGACGGTAAATACTGCAGATATCCACGACTCGTATTTTCAGGATTATTGGAAGGAAACCGGAGGAAAGAAAGACGGACTATTCTACAATATGACAAGCTTTGTAAAGCGTTCGGACAATCCGAGGATAAATGCTGCTGCGCAGGATCAGGTCATCAATAAGTACGGCGGCCTTGTGGCAGGAGTGATCGTCCTGATCTTATTTACATATGTCATATCAGTCTTTGTGATCCACGGGATCGAGAAAGAGAGCTCCGTGATCGGTGCGCTTTATGCACTCGGGGTAAACAGGGACGATCTTCTTGTTCATTATCTGACGCTGCCTGTCATCGTGACGTTCATTGCGGGAACGGTCGGAACGATGATCGGTGTCAGTAAGGCGGGAATCCCGCTGCAGCTAGTACAATGCTATTCATATTTTTCAATACCGGATCTGCCGATATACTGCCCAACATATCTTTATATCTACGGGATTACCTTGCCGCCGGCTATCGCGCTTATAGTGAATTTCTTTGTTATCCGAAAAAGCCTGTCACAGAGCGTCCTAAGCCTTATGAGGGATGGGAAGAAGCAGGAGATGGTGCGCGATATTAATCTGGGGAATATGGGATTTATCGGAAGATTCAGGATCAAGCAGATGCTGAAAGAGAAGAGGACAGGTTTTACGGTCATCTTTGGCATGTTTATATCAATGCTGATAATGATGCTCGCACTCGATTGTTACGTTATGTGTACGCATGTTGAGACAGAAAATGCGGAAGATACGAAATATGAATATATGTATACATACAAATATCCTGAGAAAAATGTACCGAAAGGCGGTTATGAGGCTTGCGCTAAAACTTTCAAGAAAGAAGCGTATGGGTATAAGCTTGATGTGACAGTCTTAGGGATACATAAGGATAATCCGTTTTTTGCGGCGGATGTAGAGGAAAGCGAAAGCGAGGTCACGATATCATCTGCGATGTCGCAGAAATTCGGATTAGAAGCGGGGGACAGCTTTATCATTAATGATGAGGATGCCGGCAGGTATTATGCATTTACAGTAAAAAATGTCACAGCTTACAGTAACGGGATGTACGTATTTATGGATATAGGGAGCATGAGAAAATTATTTGATGAAAATATGGACTATTATAATGTCGTATTTTCAGATCATGAGCTGGATATCCCATCAGGACGGCTGTACAGCTGCACAAGCAGGCAGGAGGTGCTGCAGGCAGCCGGAATATTTACAAGGCAGATGAGGCCGCTCGTGTGGACGCTGTCGATCACTTCAGTATTTATATTTACGCTTGTCATGTACCTGATGATGAAGGTGATGATCGAACGTTCATCACTTAATATCGCACTATTCCGCATCTTCGGATATCGTATGGGAGAGATCAGAAAGCTGTATCTGAACGGCAATTTCTATATGATAGCGATAGGCACACTTATCGTTATCCCGCTTTCAAAGATCACGATCAATGCAGTATATCCGTATCTTGTATCGAATGTGGCATCAGGTATGAATATGAAGGTACCGTTTGGAATGTATGCAGCACTCTATGCGGGTGTACTGATCTTGTATTTTATCATAAATACGGTTCTGGTCGGACAGATCAGAAAGATCGTGCCGGCGCAGGTGATGAAAAACAGAGAATGATATCAGGAGAAAATTGAATAAATCGCGATAACGTGATAATATTAAAATATATAGATACAAAAATCTCAATAATGTGGTAATTATAACATTATAAAAATCCAAATAACGTGATATTTGGCACACTCAAAAATCACGATAACGTGACAAAACCGAGCAATGAGCAGTGATATAATGTTTGATACCTGAGACCTGATACAGTGAATCCAAGAATGCGTGAATGCTGATGAAAAGAAAGATATATGACGAAATGCTTGAATGGAAGAATGAATGGTCTGACAGAACATCTCTTCTTATTGATGGCGCGAGGCGTGTCGGCAAAAGTTATATAGCTGAAGAATTTGCAAAAAATGAATACAGATCATATATCATGGTCGATTTTGGACGAGCTGCGGATGAGGTCATGAATCTTTTCAAACTGTACCTGAATGATCTTGATACATTTTTTATGTATCTTTCAACGTATTATAATGTTAAACTTTACGAACGTGAATCAGTGATCATATTTGATGAAGTGCAGCTCTTTCCACAGGCACGTGGCGCGATAAAGTATCTTGTCGCTGACGGAAGATATGATTATATCGAGACCGGTTCTCTTATGTCGATAAAGAAGAATGTGAAAGATATCGTTATTCCCTCAGAAGAAAGACATATCAGTCTGTACCCATTAGATTTTGAAGAGTTTCTGTGGGCACTTGGCAATGATACGATGATGAAAATGATAAGGAAATGCTATGCGGAAAAAAAGCCGATGGGACAGGTGATGCACCGCAGAGCCATGGATCTTTTCAGGCAGTATATGCTTGTTGGCGGGATGCCGCAGGTAGTGGAAGAGTATGCAGCATCACGAGATTGGAATCGTATTGATAGATTAAAGCGCGATATATTGTCTCTTTATAGAGAGGATATCATAAAACATGCTTCAGGGTATGAGATGAAAGTTGAAAGCATCTTTGATGAGATACCTGATCAACTGCAGAGACGTGAGAGCCATTTCAAGTTTTCATCGATCAGAAAAGAAGCCCGTTACCGTGAATATAAGGACGCACTGTATTGGCTTGATGACGCGATGATAGTCAATATCTGCTACAATTCAACGGCTCCGGATGTGGGGCTTAAGCTTAACATGGACAGAATGACGTTGAAATGCTACATGGCAGATACGGGGCTTTTAATAAGCCACGCATTTGATGAGAATACTATCGTAAGTGAAGATATATACAAGAAGATCTTATTTGACAAATTAGAAGTGAACCTTGGGATGATCACGGAAAATGTCGTATCACAAATGCTCGTATCCAGTGGACATAAACTGTATTTTTATTCGAATACATCACGGAATGACGCATCAGATCGGATGGAGATTGACTTTCTTATCGCTAAGGGCAGAGTGGGCAGCAGGCATAATATAATTCCTATAGAAGTAAAATCTGGAAAGAATTATACGCTTTCGTCTATACAAAAACTGCGCAAAAAATATGCGGAGCAGACAGAAAATGCTGTAGTCATTCATACCGGAGATCTGAAAGATGCCGGGGAGATTTTGTATATACCGTTATACATGACAATGCTGCTTTGAAATGTAAGAGTTGCGAGACGTTCACTGACGAATACAGAAAGCGTAAGAATATATTGAAGAAAAAATTGATGATCATAGCCACAATCATAATGCTGGGACTGCCTGCACTATACGGACTCGGGTTTCTTGTCATAAGGATGAGCACGGCAGGACTCGAATACCGGGCTATCACAGACTATATAGGCAAGTTCGCGGTATTTGTCGGGATCCCGCTGTGGGCGCTGCTCCTTATGTGGTATTTATCATCGAAAACATGGCAGAAGGTGTTGATTGGAATTTCCATGGGCATATGGTTTTTGTGGGCATGTATTTGCTCGTTTGCGATTCTAGTAGGAACCGATGAGGATTATAATCTTGCCGGAAAGTATATCATAGTCAATACGAATACCAGATTCCTGGGCGAGTCAAAGTGGGAGACATATGAGAAAAGATATGTGTTCTTTCGCAGTAAGTGTGATTATGATCCGGATATGGAAAGGATATATCTTGAAAAAAAGTACGGGGAGAAATTTGAGCGCGTTAAAATGACCGGGGAAATGAAAGAGTTCTGCAGCCCGGGTCATGATATGTCTTATGTGTGGGTATCGGAAAAACGTCCGCAGATTCCTGCACTCGTAACGCTGGATTCTTATAAGCTTGAAGATGATTATAACGGTGCAGTCTCAGACTGGTATATCTATCAGGCGTTCCAAAAAGGAGATCTTCATTTTGACCTCCAGTATAAATATGATATCAACAGATGGTGTTTCAGATTAGACAAGGACGGACTTTCCGATTTTGCGAAGGAGTCGTCAGAACTTATAAAGGAAGCATCAAAGGATCAGTTATTTGTCAAAAACAGAGGAACATTATATTTTTATACTGAAATAGAAGGAGAGAAGTACTTTGGTTTTCTGCCATTTGGAAAAATATCACAGTATGATGGAAATGAATATAAAGAAGAGCCGGATTATTATCTGAATTCAGACTTGATGCAGAAGGCAGTAGAAGATAAGTGGGGTGACGTTGAGAAGCAGGCGGCAGACCATGCGGAATTTGTCAAAGAGTATGGAAATATGCCGTATGATGAAAGTACAGAAACCGCAGATGAAGACAGCATAGCGAGTGGAGAAACAGAATCTACAGGAGCATATCCGCAGGAAGACGGTGCGGATGATATATATGCTGCCGGTGGTAGGAAGATATGGGAAAGCCAGCTGCGGGATAAGAATATCGGAGACAGCTTCAAAACCTGTTATGACGCCAGGGGAAATTCGTATTGTGATCTTGGACATGATGAGACATATGAGTACATGCTTGTTTATGACAGGGACTCGGAGAATGGAAAATACATGTTATTTGTCTTGTATCAGGTACCATTAGCGTCAGACGGTCAGGAGCAAGCATCATATACAGATTCGTCCAGTAGTATCAAGAATATCTATGCACTGGAAAAGGACGGTGACGGGATCATCGCATCAGGGAAGACGGGGTGGGATGACACAGGCTCCAAGGAATATAGGGAAGCGACAGGAGAATGAGCAGCAGGAAATAAGAACGGAACCATATGTAGATATGGTAAATAAGATATTGAAATTGCTAAGCACCACTTAGAATACCAATTTGCACGTGAAACCGACCAATTTGCACGAAAATATATAAAAATGAAATTATTCATAGTATACTATATCTTGTAGTTAAGGCCATCTTTGACAGGAGGGGAAATCAAATTGAAAAAGAGATTATGGATGATGGCATTGTCAATGCTGGGGATGGTGATCTTATGTATGATGCCAGGTAGAAAAGTATTGGCATATACATATTATCCGACGGTAAAAGTTGGAAGTGCGGAGCTGGTAACTTATCCATATACGGAGGATGGGTTAAGTGCCAGAAGTGATCCGGGAGAAGGAAACAGAGCGGACGGATATGCTTTGTTTGATGCAGGGTCAAATACGCTTACACTTCACGATTTTAATTATATCGGAGCAACAGGAGCAACATGAATTGCGTATGGTGACATCCCTAAACTTACGATAGTGCTTGAAGGGAAGAACAGCATTACTGTTAATAATGGCAATGTTGGCATAGCTGGGAGTGCTTATGGTTCAGCTCATACCGATTGTATTATCAGGGGAGACGGAAGCATTAATCTTAAAGTAGAAGGAACCACGGCACATGCCTACGGGATGTATATATTTGGGAATATACACATTGATGGTGGTACAATTAAAGTGAATTGCAGTACGACAAACATTTATTCTTCGTGTGGAATATCAGCAGTTGATAGTCTTGTAGAAATAAGTGGAGGAAATGTAGAAGTTTCGGTAGAAAAACATGGAGATACTGATTCTGCTATAGATGGAGGTGGAGATACACTAATTGGAATAAAGTTGTCAAACGGTGTTATTGTGAAAGAGCCTGCATATTATAAAATCGGTAAATATGTGAGTCATGGGTATTACAGTTTACTTGATAATAATGGAGACCCGATATGTTCAGTGAAGATTGGCTTTCCGGACGAGGCAGTTGAGGCAAGCAGTTCATCATGCAGCCATGATTATCAGTGGACGGTTGAGAAAGAACCTACGGAGACCGAGGATGGTGAGGCTGCCTATAAGTGTACAAAGTGCGGTCATATATCAGCACGTCAGCCTCTCACAGCGTATCAGTATTATGTTCTTGAGAGTACAAATAAGATAAAGAATGCGAAAGCCGGTTCAACAGTTACAATATCAAGCAAACATTGGAATTCATTTCCGAAGTCGTTCTTTGAACAGGTTGCCAAGAGACGCGACATTACAGTAAACATACAGTTCCCATATGCTCAGAAGATGTATGAGATCACGATATCACCGACACAGACAATAGACACATCAAATGATAAAGCGAAATATTATGGACCGAAGTATATGATTGGAATATATAAAGGGACAGAAGTGACAGCCAAGTAAAACGCGTGTGCTGCACGAATAGAACATGTATCATAAAGAAGGATTTACGGGTGAAAGCTCGTAGGTCTTTTTTTATGACGGGAAGAGCAGTATTTCATTACATTTATCGGCATAGGGGTTTGCATGATCGTATAATGACTTTCGACACTTGCATCAAAAACTACTTGACCTGTCGTAGTAGTTGTGATATATATAATATACGTCAGACGTAGTACGACAGACGTAGTACATCTGACGTAGTAATTCGACAGGGAGGAGAGAAAATGATAAGCAGTGATGTGATACGTGGATATAACGACACGATCATCCTGTATCTGCTTAGACAGGAACCGTCATACGGTTATGAGATATCTAAGAAGATAAGAACGATCTCGGAAGATAAATATATCATCAAAGAAACAACGCTGTATTCTGCATTTACCAGAATGGAGAGCAACGGGTTCATAGAGGCGTTCAATATGACGGATGCGGATTCAGGCGGGAAGAAACGTACTTACTACAAGATAACGGATAAGGGGCTTGAGTATTACAAAGACAAATGCAGTGAGTGGAATCTTACGAAAGATGTCATCAGCAGATTTATCGATGATGACCAGCAGTGAGCAGAGGGAGAGAAAAATGGATACGATAAAAAATTATCTTGAGAACATGTTTATGAATATGCCTAAGACAGATAAAGTGCTTAAGGCAAAGGTTGAGCTCGGACAGATGATGGAAGACAAATATAACGAGCTCATTAAAGAGGGAAAGAGCGATAACGAAGCAGTCGGTATTGTCATCTCTGAATTTGGCAACATCAAGGAGATCGCCGGTGATCTTGGAATCGATGATCAGGTCACTATAAAGAATACTGCAGCGGAAAATGCAAGACCTGTTTCAATGGAAGAGGCGCGCACATATATAAGCGACACGATCCATGCGTCTATCGAGATCGGTATCGCGGTATTCATGTTCATCACAGCGTCGGCAGCATGGCTTTTATTTGAAAATGTAGGACGTGTACTCGCTCCGGTAATGTTCTTCGGAATGATAGCGTGCGGCGTTGGACTGTGCATCTTTGAGGGCGTCTGCAATTCAAAATGGTCGTTCATTGAACATGAAAGGGTTCAGCTTGATTTTGAGACAGCCGATTATGTCAGAAATCAGCGTGATAATTTTAATATGCAGCGAGCGGCTTTCCTGACCATCGGCGTGATGCTCATAGTCCTGAGTTTTGTTCCGTCAGCGGTACTTGATAACACGATCTATGCAAATACCGCTAATGCATCCCTGTTTGTTATGATAGGCATCGGCGTGATGATGCTCATCATGGCAGGAATGAGAAATGACGCATATAAAAGACTCTTGAACGATACTGCGAAGGATCAGTTTGATATGCACAGTCAGGAAAACAGGATGAACAGAACAGGAAAGAAAGTGATCGCTGTCTTCTGGCCTACAGTCACATGCATCTATTTCTGCTGGAGCTTCCTTACATTTAACTGGGGAATCACTTGGATAATCTGGCCTATCGCAGCAGCGGTAAAGATGCTCATCGTTGCGATATTCAGCCAGCCGGAAGACTGAGCAGCAGATTAAAAGAAACAAACGAGGGAGAAAAAAATGAAAATGAAACTATATGCGATAATCTTATCGCTTGTAACAGTAATATGTGTCAGCTACGGAATCTACAAAAACTGCTTTGGCGGATATTGGAATTATGGGAACGAGTCTGCAGAAGATGGCAGCAGAGCAGGCAATGATGGAAATGGTAAGATCCTGTCAGGTTCGGCACTATCGGATTCCGGTAAGCCCGGCAGTTTTGAAGATATCAAGGTGAGTGCGAGCGTTCTTGATGTAACGGTAAAGCAGGGAACGGATTTTACTTATGAATACACATGCAGCAGTGAAATGCTAAGACCAACGGTTAAAATAGATGGAAGCGAACTCAGGATCGAGCAGAAGTCCGGTGAAAACCTCCATAACTGGAGAAATTGGAGAAACTGGGCTGTAAATAGCCATGCCGAGATTACAGTCACTGTGCCAAAGGGAACCAAAC